>CAYLQM010000005.1:28251-46124 GCA_964386095.1 uncultured Methanosarcinales archaeon | reverse complement strand
TGAAATTGAAAAAATTTTTTTAGCAATCTCAAACAATTCAGAGTAATTCAAACTGTTTACCACAAAAACAACTCCTGTTTTTATGTTTGTTTTTGCCAAGGATTCCAAAGCATCAAACTTCTGTTGCAACAATTTTGGCGAAGACCTTGAGAGAAAAGAGAAAAGAAACTTATCTAAGGTTGGAAGATGAACCAAAATCGAATCCAGTCCTGACTTTTCAAGTTTTCGGGCAACACCTGAAGTTATTAGCGTTCCGTTCGTTTGAAGATGCACTTTTGCTTTTTTCTTTGCTTCTTGAATTATTTCAAAAATATCTGAACGTAACAAAGGTTCTCCGCCAGTAATAATAATTTGATCCACATTATCAAAGGACTTTATCTTTGATTTTAATTCCTCAAGAGATGGCTCTCTTGACTCTCTTGAACGGGTGCAATAAACACAATTTTGATTACAATCGCTTGTTACTTGCAATAAACCTACTTTAATTTTCTCACCTCAGGATAAACTTTAAGGTATTGTTTCCAGAATCCTTTACAGGTCTGATTAAAAGAGCAATGTTCGCATTTTTTAATTTTTTCCCTGTATTGATTCAACGTGAAAACAAGATTTTTTTCAGAATTAGAAAGATAACATAAAGGGATATTTTTAGTAAAAATCTTATTCTCTGAATCAAACCTAAAACTTTCTTCAAATTGCAAATTTAACTCTTCAAACCTTGGTGCAAGTAATGAATAATTTGCCTGCGCATCGCCTCCTGGTTCAACATAACTTAACTGAATTTCATCCACAAAGGTATAAAATTTTTTAACCATTTCAAAAATTTCAGAAAAGTTTTGTTTAAGAATAACATAATTAATCTTAAGCGTTAAACCTGGGTATTTCATTTCGGATAAATTGCTTAATCCCTGAACTGTTTGTTTAAAACTTCCCGGAGTTCTTGTAATTGCATCGTGAGTTTTCTCATTAACACCCAAGATTGTGAATGCTATTGTCAACGGCAATTTCAATTCAATCAATTTTTTTGAGAAATCCCTATAAGCAAACATTCGTCCGTTTGTCGGAAAAAAAATTGGCACATTATATCTTCGAAGATAAGCAAGAATTTGAAAAATGTCCTTGCGCAAAGTGGGTTCAGCACCGTGCAAAACAATAAGTTTCTCGTGTCCCGTTAATATTGAATTCATGCCCTCCATAATCTCTTTAAAAGTCGGGTCTTCAACCTTATTCCTATAAGACTCAAAACACATAATACAATTGTTATTACACTTTTTTGTTATGAAAAACTTCTTAATGCCTGAGAATTGCAAGGTTATTGCGTGCATTGGGCAAACCTTAACGCAATTCATGCAACCCAAACAATTATCTGCGTCTGGAACAATAACTTTTCCTTTTTCTATCTTAAAAAGTTGTTGAGGACAAGCATCAATACACTTCAAACAAAGGTTACATTTGCTCAAATCAACAAAAATTTGTGAAAAGGAGTTAAGTGCTTTCATTTTTGATTTTATTTAATTACTTTGAAGTCGGAATAATTCTTAAATATGAGAAGGTTTTGCCTATAATAGCCATTGCAATTCTGCTTTAGAACACAAGAGTTGCAATTTGGTAAAGGGTAGACATACCTATCATCATGAATAAAGCCTTGTTTAACCACTTGAGTTCTAAATTTTTCATCAAAAACGCAAGGAGTCACATTATAAACAAAAACACGGTCATCAATCAAAGATTCTTGCACATAAGGTCTTATTTCTCTTAGAGAAACATAAATTCTTTCTTTGTTCTTAAGCGCTTCATTCAAATAAATCGGATAATCTAAGAGAATATGTTTGTCTGGGAAAAGAGTCCTGAGAAATTTAACAGTGTCTTTTAAATGCTTATAATTTTGTTTAAATATCAAGATGTTAAAATAAATATCCAAATTTGTTTCTCGTATAATCTTCAAAGCATTAACGACTTGTTGAAAACTGCCTTTCACTCGAGTTAATTCATCAAAAATTTCAGGTTTGTTTGAATTAAAGGTTGTTTGAATCAAATCAATGCATGATTTTATTTTATCAAAAAAGGTTTTTATCGATAGCATTCTAACATTAGACTGAAGTTTTATTTTTGTGCGAGGATAATTTTGCCTTAGAAATTTAAGCAAATCTGCAAAATAAGGCACTATTGTCGGTTCACCGCCAGTTATTTGGATTTCAACAGCATCCTTTGGAATGTTTTTCAAAGTTTCCTGTTTAACAAAATCATAATTAAAAAAATCTTCATAATTTGTCATAGAATGACAATAAAGACAATGATTGTTGCATCTCGTTGTCAAGATAATTGCGAACCTGCACCCTACCGATTTATGAATCTCAAAAGGCATACTGCTGTTTAGGGAGAAAAAAGATTTTAAATAAATTGCTGTTTTTTACACCCGTCAAGTAGGAAAATTAAAGGGACCTGAGGAGAATTTTATTTTTGCTGTAAAATTAATGCTTTATGCTCCCCAACACCATAAAACTGCACATAACTCTTTAGCAAATGCGGGCATTCATTATAATAAACGCATTTCCTGCATTCAGGCCCATTATCCATAAACGCGCCATCAACGCAACCTGAACGAACTACGAAAGACCTAAACTTTGGAGAAAAAAGCCCCTTAGGCAACAAATGCACTTGTATCTTATCGGCTGAAAAACCTTCTTTGATGAGGTTAGTTATTGCTTTTTCAATCTCGGGTGCAATTTCCAAATGCGAAACCAGCATTTGATTTTTATTTTGAAAAGCCATACCTATAACATCCATCCCTATAAAAGTAAACGAAGTTACATTGAAAAGATTCTCATTTCGAATCATCTTGCGATAATACTTTAAAGTTTTATAATTCATCTTGCTAACTACCGTTCTTATCCCAACATCAAAATTTCTATTTAACAAATTCTTTAATCCAACCAAACTTTTTTTCCATGAACCTTCAACCTGAGTAATTCTATCATGAACTATTGAAAAAGGGCTATATATTCCAAATTCAATATGAAAATCAAATCCTTTCTGTTGAAGGTATAAAAACTTATCACAGAATTTCGGATAATAAAACATCATGCCATTTGAGTTAATGTGAATTCTAAGATTTTTTTTCTTTTTTAAAACATAAAGCAACACATCAAATAAAAATGGACTAATGGTAGGTTCACCCCCGATAAAGGAAACGATTCTAATATCATCTCCCCAATTTTCATCAATGAAATTTAGAACTTGTTCTTTTGTAAGATTATGATCTCTAAAATTATCGTCATTTGGGCAGTTTAAACACATTTGATTGCATTTCGTAGTTACATTAACTACAATTTCTCCAGGATTTCTAAATCCAAATATTGAACCCATTTTATTTTCAACATCACAAATAAATACCAATAAATAAAAAGCTTTCCAAAAATTAATTTATAGGTTTCAATTCGGAATTGCCATAAACTTCAGCATACTCTTTTAACAACCCCTGGCAAAAATTATAAAATTTACAATTTAAACAATCCTCAGATTTGTAACCAAAAACATCCCGCTCGTTATTGCGCAATCTCTGTTCCAACCATTTATCAAAGTTTCCAAAAGATTTTATTTCATTAAATTCAACGCTGAATTTTCTAAAATTTTCCGGCAATTGACAAAGAGGAAAATTCTCTAAACCGATATCAATTTCAAGGTTTTTAAGCTTATTTAAACCCTTAATAAGATAAGGTAAAACTTGAGAATATTTCGGAGTAATCTCTTTATTTAATGCCGATGAGAACCTATTTGGTTTAACCATGCTTACACTTAAACCGAAAGACAGGTTCTTTTGCTTTGCTTTGTGATAAAATTCGGATATTACAAAATTAACGAAGTGTTGAAAGAAAACATAATTTTCTTTATATAAAACGTGAACAAGCATAATGTTTATCCCTAAATCTATCGCATTATGTATCCCTTTTACAGTTTTTATAAAATTTCCCTTTATCCTGGAAATTTTTTCAGAAACTTCTGCGGTATGCCCGTGCAGAGAAATCATCAATCGGTCCAGGCCAGCCGTTTTTAATTTATGTGCAAATGCAAAAGAGCTGAGCAGTACGCCATTAGTATTAACAGTCACTTTCTTGCAATATTTTTTTGCAAACTTAACAAGATAAGGCAAATCTTTATTCAGAGTAGGTTCGCCACCCATAAAAACTATTTCCTCGTTTTCATTTTGCAAGATTCGCTTTACAATGTCCGTAATAGGCAAAGACGAGTCCAAGGATGGCTTTTCAAAGAAAGGTTTCTCTGCGGCAGGATCTTTAACATCCATTCTCAAAAATTTATCATAAGTGCAAAAAACACACCTTTGATTACAAGCACCTGAAGCATTAATAATATTTAATCCCGGCTCAAGTTTGCGTTTAGACATAAAAAAAGGCAGATACTTTTTGTCAGCGTATTCAATTGCTTCAAATTCAAAGTTGCCAACAAAGTGCGTATAACTCTTCCAAGGTTTAGCGCAGGAATCTTGCAGAATACAATTTTTACAGGAGTCCAACAAGTCTAATCGTTTCTCCACAACTGATTCGCCTGCGGCAAACTTCCAATAAGTTGATGGGAGAACGCATTTAGGAATGTGTAAAAGAACAACATTCAAAGCATGCTCTCTGCAATAATCTATTGTTGATAGAACATTAGGAATTAACTCACTATAAGTTATCATAAGTTCTCTTCTATTTCGTGCGGCATTGCCGACAATATCTATTGGAAAAATAACGAATTTGGTCACACCCAAATTATGTCCAATCTGAACAATCTCTTCAGTTTTTTGGAAATTCAATCTGTGAAGTACTAATCTCTGTTCAACAAACCATCCTAAAATCTTCTTAATATTTTTTATCCCTTCAACCGTCTGCTTGAAACTGCCCCTAACACCGGTAATTTTTTCATGCAAGTCTTTAGGACCATGAATTTCTGTAATCAACACAACTCTTTTTGGGTTAATATCCTTAAAGATTTCGCAAAATTTGGAATAATAAAACATTCTTGCATTGGTAATAAGCTTAATTTCCGCAGAAGAGTTATCTTGAATAAATTTCATAACTGAATGCAATTGTTTAGGGTATAAAGTTGGTTCGCCACCAGTAATGCCAAAAAAAGGCGCATTTGAATCTTTTGAAAGAGTTGATTTAATTTTTTTAATCTGTTCTGATAATGGTTCAGGTTTTTGTTTTGAAGGCATGACATTAGTACACATAATGCAATTATTGTTGCATGTTTGACCGAAATAAATTTCATAATTTAACATATTTAAATTCAAACTCATCAAGACTCACCTATTTTTTTTTCAAATCTTCAAAAATTGGATATAATTCCGTAGTGCCGTACAACTCCGCATATTCCTTCCAGATTCCAGGACAATAATTCTTGAGTGCGCAAAGTTCGCAATCTTTTGACCTTGTTTTCAAACGCGTCATCTGCCTTTTAATAAGATTATAACTTCTTTCGATTGAACTAACATATTCTTGGCCCTGATAAAAAGCGCTTCTTAAGCGAAAGTATTCTGATGAATGCTCTTTAAATTCAAGCATATAACACAACGGGACACCTTCAACTTCATAGATAACATCCTTCTTTTTTTTCAGATAAGCCAGCACCTTATATAAGTGATATTGCACTTTGTATAGTCTCGGAATTAATTCTGGAAATTGTTGCGTTCTACCATTTGGCCGGATGAATCCAAAATAAAATTTAACTTTTCCCACATTTGAATGCACGAATTTGACAAAATTAAGCAAATCCTTGTAATTCTTTTCATTAATAACATGAGAAATCGCCACAAAAAATCCCGCATCAACCAATCGTTTAAGATTCCCAATAATTTTATCAAAATCATCCACTCCCGAGAAGTATTTGTGAAGTTCCCTCCTATGCGAATGCAATGAAGCCATAATGTGAGTAATCCTACTTGATTTAAGAGTTTCAAAGATTTCCGGAGTTATGTTAGAAGCATTTGTTTGTATTTCTATATTCTTGCCAAGAGAATCCGCAAATTTGACCAATTCAACAAAATCAGGACGAATTGTCGGCTCTCCGCCTGTAAAAACAATAGTTTGTGCATCAGTTTCCCGGATAATCTTTTTTACTTCATCTGTGGAAAAAGTCGGTTCGTTACTGCCGTAAACGGTACAAAATTTGCAAGCATGATTACATTCGTGCCCCAGCCGAATATTCACTACAGTAGCCATTGCCAACGGAAAAAGAACCTTTGTTTAAATGTTTTTTTAAAAGTTTGGAGCTTTTGTAAGTTTAATAGCGCCTGAAGGGCAAACCTCATGACAAGTATAACAATGTATACACTTATCCTCAGCAACCGCAAGCCTTCCAGAATCATCAAAAACTATGCTACCAGCAGGACACGAGTTATAACAAGTTTTGCACAGATTACATTTTGTTTGATCTATTGAAACACGATATATGTATGCTCTTCCAAAATCTTTCTCGTTTTTAAATCTGTTAAGATAACTGAAAAGGGAGTGCTTTTTAAAACCTTTATGAGTTATCTCATTTGCATCCTTAAAATCGCCAACAATTTGAGTATTCTCTAAGAAAGCTTCACCTAAATACTTTTGTGCAGCATACTTTAGAGTAGGCAGATGTTCAGGAACATATCCCATCACCTTGCTAATCACAGCATCAACTGCAACTCCATCCTGACCAATAACAATAAGACCTGTATTCACAGGATCACCGTAGGATGGCCCCTCATCCCCTTCCATTGCCATAACACCATCAACCACATGCAATACGATTTTATCTTTAATTCGAGAATAAACATCAACAACGCCTTTAGCAAAATCAAATCTATCTTCTTTAGAGTGAATGTACTTTCGTTCTTCAGGATGAATCAATCCTAAACAAGATTTCACGCAACAAGTAAAAAAAGTTAAACCGTGTGTTTTCATCTTAGGCACATTAATAATCACATCAACATCATCCAAAAAAGAGAGATAATCTGTTTTCTCAAGCCAAAAATAATTCTTTATTTTCTTAACAACAAATCCGTCCTTGCTCATATCTACAACTTTAACGTTCTCAGCTACAGCAACATCTTTTATGCCAGTAATTGTAATAAGTTTTTCAAAATTTTGATAATTCGTACCTGCAGCTAAATCAGAGATATAAATTTTATCAGTTACTTCTTTCACCATACGCACAACAGCTTGAATAATCGTTGGATGAGTTGTCGCAGCTTTCTCTGGAGGTAATAGTTCTGCCAGATTTGGCTTTATTAACACCTTAGCTCCCTTTGGGATAAGTTTTTCAACACCGCCAAACTCATCTAATCCTTTAGTTATTGCATTTAGAATGCTTGAAAAATCTTGATAATCCTTAAACTTTCCAAGAACTGCCACTTTTTCCTTAGTACCAAATCCACGTTTAGCTTTTAACAAAACCTCGTCTTTTGATTTAAAAACTGCAAAAACTTGATTTTTAAATCGGGATTCGACGCCGGGACAAAATTGTTTAAGAGCGCATTTTTCGCAAGCGACAGATTTATTCTTTTCAACAAACCCTTTAACAAGTCCTTCTTCATTTAAAAATTTCAGCTTTAGGTCATAACTCAACCACGGAAAATCCTGAAGGTAACAAAGAGGTACATCCTTTATTTGCAAGATTAAATTTTTCTTTAAAGCCCACAGAATTAGTTTGTGCATCTTAAGTTCGGTATTATAAATATCATTGGAACACGACACTAAGACATATTTCTTTTTAGAATTGCGGATTATCGCAATAATGTTATCGAAACTTTGTTTAGCCAAGTCTACTTCAATGAAATTTCCTTTCGGGATTACTTTAATATCTCCGGATGAAATTATGTCTTCATCTTCAAAAACAAAAATTTCCATTTACACCACTCCTTTATATCAAAATAAGAAAAAATTTAAGAAGAGGATTCGGGTTGTGCAACAAATTCTTTAACCGAAGAATCACTTTGGATTAGCCTCAAAACAGCCCTATTGATCTTCGTACAAACAGGGATTTCAAAATTATAGTTTGAAGTAACAAAAAATGTTGTTGCACTGGGATTTTCTGTATTCACAACACCTGGTTTAAAACAGTTTCCACCCACATCAACGGGTTCGCCTTTACTGTAATCGTATGAATATTTGAACACCAAATCTTCTCCAGCATACAACCTCAACTCAAACGAGGTTGTAGTCTCATAAAGGTCAGGGACTGTGTTGAATTTAATCCCTAGCTTATTCCTTCCTTCAATCTTTTCAGAATAAAGAACTATCCGTTCAAGAGATGAATTGTTCTGAAAAACAAGAACTTTGTAAAAAGCATTTGCCTCATTATCTACGGTTGTTACCGATTCCGACTCAAAATTTGAACTCGTTTGCGCGTTCTGCAAAGTATTCGTGCCAGGTTGTGCTAAAAAATGGACAAATAAAAACAATACCAAAATCAAAATTATTAGATTAAATAGCCACAAAAATTTAACTTGGCGGTAAAGATATCCCAAACGTTTGTTATTTATAAGATTTGATTTATTCGATTTCATTGGTTGAACCTCCAATAGTTTACCATCCTCGTGAAAATAAGTTGAAGTATGCATTGATAAACTCAACTTTTTTTTGAAATGTTTTTTCAAATTATTCAAACAGGATAAAATAATTCCATGAACAACAATTTCATCCTCATCCCCATCTTCATCAAGAAACGTAATTTTTATAGAAAAAGTTCCAAAAAACTCATCGAAAAAAGTTTGAAAAGCTTGAACTGAATTAATTTTCTCAGAAATCAACTCAGTCTTAAAAATGCGAGCGGTTTTAATGACAAAATTGCCTTTTTGATTTATCGAAACTTCTTGGAAAAAATAAAGCAATTCTAAAGACCACAATATCGCTAAAGATAACAACACATATGCAATAATTGAAAAAAAAGCATCACCGTAAGCATTTGATTTAATCGCAAAAAAAACCGATGCTAACAGAAATAACGCTTTAAGGGAAAAAATTAACAGAGAGCCGAAACTTGCAGCCAAATACTTTCTTTTCAACACAACCATAAAACTACACCCTTAGTTCTTTGATAAAAAAGATTTTAAAAACATTTCGAAAACAAACTTTAATCTCTTGGAATGATAGGAAACTCTTTTTCGTTATTCAATATTTCGTGCTTTGATTTAATAATTTGTCCTAACACAGGTTTAAATTCTTCACAACCCATCTTTTCAGGATACTCTTTCCAGGGCCCTTCACATACAAATCGAAATCTGCAAGTCTTGCATTGGGAAAACAATTTCTTTCCATCCCGCTTCCTAACCTCTTCAAAATTATCTATCCAAAAGTTGGGTTCTTTTATCATAGTATCAGGTATGTACAATTCTGCGGCATATCTTTCGTAACCCCTAAGCATGCAAAAAGGAACAGCTTCAATCATTACCCCGATTCCTGCAAGTATCCCAATCTTTAATCCCCGTTTCAAATAGGGCATTGCTAAAGACATAACAGGCATCATTTTTTCATAATACTTCATAGCATTGCCTAGCGCGTGAACAAAAGCAAACTGAAACTGATCAACTTTAAGTTTAACAAACAATTTTGCAAGTTGAGGTGCATACCTATAGTTCGGTTTCACGATAACTGAATTGACAACAACTCGCAATCCCAATTTTTTCGCATTGGTTATTCCTTTAACTGTCTGCGACCACGAACCTGGAGCGCGAGTAAGATATTCATGTATTTCAGGTCTAAATCCATGCAAAGAAGGTCCAAACTCATTAACTCCCGCAGCCACCATTTTTTTAGCAAACTCCATGTTTGCAAACATTCGTCCGTTAGTCTGAAGTTGAATGGATTCAAAACCTAAAGATTTAGCAAAAGCCACCAATTGTAAGGCGTCTTTGCGTATAGTAAATTCGCCACCAGTAAAAACAACACCATTAGCACCTTTATTTTTTGCAGTTTTAAGCACATCCTTTATTTCTTCAGTAGTCCTGTTTCCATACTTTCTATTATGCGCCTGCACGCAGAAGTAACAATTATTGTTGCACAGATATCCTGTTTTAATATCCAGACGGTATAAGCTCATTTACTCACCATATTTTGATTCAAATTCCTCAACTAATTTATCAAATTCTTCAGAAGTTGGAATCTTTTTTGGGATCTCATTCTTCGAAAAAAGTCCCCATCTCTTAAGATGCTTTGCATCTTTCTCCGAGTGCAAGAGCAAATCAAAAAGATGCTCCATCATTGCCTTATGGATCTTGCATCTGTGTGTTGATGGAATGTTCACAATTAAAGAGCCATGCATTTTATAGTTTTCAACAGGACAAATTCCGCAGTAAGGATACCAAGGACAATTGTCGCAGTTAAATGAAAGTAAAGACGAATTAGAGACCATTGTTTGGCATAATTTATTTCGCGCAACATCATAATAAGTGTTATCATAAACATTTCCTATCTTAAATTCTTCATCCATTGTTCTTGCTTCATCGCAGGTGAATATTGAACCGTCATAATCATAAAGGGTTTGACCAATAAAAGCACCACAAGGTCTTTCTAATTCTGCAAATCCTGGATCCCGATTAGTGACGATTTTCATTAACATATATGATGCCAAGTTCTCATGAATTTCAATTCCATTTTCATTCAAGAACAAGAGAAATTTAATGACTTTTTTCCAAGCTTCAACAAATTCTTCTGGTTCATAAAACAAGGAGTTCCAGTCTTTAACAGCAAAGCCAAAATAAGTAACATATTTGAATCTAAAAGATTTTAAACCTAATAAAACATATTCTTTTATCATTTCTTTATATCTGTTTAAAGAATATTTCGTTACAACAGGAATTGCAAAAGTACGGGCATACCTTTTTTCTAGTCTATATCGTTTAAGTTTTTGAACAACATCTTCATACGATGATTTCTTAGGATTTCGCGTAAATTTTCTGTGAAAATCATGCAGATCTTTTGGACCATCAAGAGAAAAACAAAGCCCTATTTTGTTTTCTTTAATAAATTGAAACATTTCATCATCAAGCAAACTAGCGTTACTAACTATTGCAAAATCAAGAATTTTTTTATGTTTTTTGTTAAGCTCCTTCGCATATTTAACAACATATTTTATAATATCAAATTTCAGAAGTGGTTCACCACCAGTAAATTCAATAACCATGTTCCTCGCAGGTGATTGAAAAATGAAATCTACAGTTTTCTTTGCGGTTTCTTCAGTCATATCAAAACCTTGTTCGTTAGCATCCCTTCGCAAAGCATAACAATATTTGCAGGTAAAATTGCATCTCAAGGTTGGGACCATTATTTGCAGACTTGTTCCATTTCCAATATTCCAATTATAGTCCCTAAAAGACTGGAGAATTTCCCTCGCATTTTCAGGAGTTCGAATCATATGACTTTGCTCCAACTTCCTAAAAAGCTCTTCATCCATGTCATCAAACAGGTATCTTTTGTATTCGTCGTTTTTAAGAAGGACCCATCTACCATAATCATTTATAAGTAATTTCTCTCCAGGATAATTCTTAACACGGATATTGACTCTAGTGTAATCCTTATTTAGCTTAAACTCGCTCATTTCCTAACCTCTGAATAAAAACATCTTTTTAAAGAGAGTAAAAATGGAAATTCGGTCAAAATTTCTCTTCGGAATAAAACTCCATCAAAGATTATGCTTCTATGCCTGCCGCCCGCATCAAACCCAAGAGATAATTAAAAAATTCTCCATATGCAACACTCACTGCTGATGATGAATCTTTCGGTTCAAGATAAACCTTGAAATTTTGTTGGTCTTCTCCGTAAATTGCGACCCAACAACTTTCTCTGAATTCATTTAAAACTTCAACAACCAATTCAAAGGGATAAACTGAATCTTTAAATTCCAAGATTAGCGAATTATTTATAAATTTTTTAGACAGCATATTTATTCCTCCGAATTCTTGCCAAACTTTTCATCCCAAGGAACAGCTATGCCCTCGGGATCATCAAAATCGAAGCTATCAACAATTTCATCAACTTCTTCTTCCGACATGGCATCGCATTCGCAAGAGCTTTTTTCTTCACAAGATACATTTGCATTTTCGGTGTCGTCAGATTGCCCAAACAAAGCAGCTTTCGTGATAGTCTCTCTTACATCTTTTGTTCTTGCAGATTGAATCTCATAAAAAGCATAATTTATCATTTGATTATTAAATTCCTTAGCCAACTCTAATAAAGACGCTTGTGTATCACTATTTTGCAATCTCACTTCTACAGTAAGTTCGGACTCTGGATTTCCGTCTATTACAAAATATCCTTTATCCATTAAATCATATGCTGCAGAAACAACAATTGACAACGGAAAAATCTTTGAGTTAATTTTAACCAACGCAAAATCGGCATATAGTTCTATGTTAGCAAAAGATTGCAGAGGTTTCTCATCTGTCATAATAAACACCGAAATGTTAGAATTCAAAATGATTATTAAATATTTCGATAACAAAAATTCAAGATGAATTCAACATAAAGCATAACAAACATGCTAAAGAAGTTGACATCAAACAAAAATGATTCGTTAGATTTAAATAAAAATCAAACAAACACCTTATGGGCTAGACCGGGCAGTTAGCCCCTGCCTGCACCGCAAACGGGCTTACGGCGGGGTCGAAAAGGGATGGGGCGGCTTAATCCTTGCTTGTCCTGCCCAGACTTACGATGAATTTCTGCCCTTCAGGATCGACCTTACGGGGAACCTGGTGAGGTCCGGAAGGAAGCAGCCATAACCCTTAAGGTTGATGCTTGAAGGAAGTGGGAAGGATGTAAGTCTGGGAAAAACAGGACAAGTGAGGTAAAAGTCCACCCGTCCCAGCCCACATTTTTTTCAAACATTTTAAGTTGGAAATAAAAGTTTTGTTTTCTTAAATAAAAAATTACTTAAATAAAAGATTAACAAGCAAATTTGATTAAATTATCGCATTATAAAAATTATGTTAAAAAAGAAATCTCTAAAACTTAAGCGCCATCTTTTTGTTTTTCATTAATCGCGTAATATAACCAGCAATAGAATTTCTAATTTTTTTAGAATCATTTTTCAAAAGTTCAGATAAAATCTTCTTATTCTCTTCGAAGTCTTCAGCAAAAATATCCTTATGCTTCTTGATAAGTTCAAAAGTAATTCTTTTTATTTGTGTAGTTTTAATTCTGCCCATAATTTGAAAGGTAAAATGACTCATTTAAAAAGATTTCTATAAAAATTCGGAGTTGATGTGATATAATAGTTATAGACAAGAATAATTATTAAAGAATTATTAAAAATAGATAAATCTAATTCACATACATACAAGTATATACTGTATAAAAAATATTGTGAAAAAAATATAAGCGCTTTATATCAAATAAAGCAATTATGAAATTCACAAAAAAAGATAAAGAAATCATTGCATATCTAAGGCGGGATTCAAGGATGCAATTAACAAAGTTAAGTCGAAAAACCGGAATACCTGTATCAACACTTTTTGAAAGGATAAAATCATTAAGAACTTCTGTAATAACTAAACCGACCCTGATATTGAAATTCTCTGAATTGGGAATGGGAACCCATGTTTTTATCATGATAAAAACTTTTGGAAACAACAGAAACAAGGTGATTGATTATCTAAGAAACAATAAAAACACAAACAGTTTGTGGAGGATAAATAATCATTTTGATATATTGGCAGAAGTGGTTTTTGCAGACCTGAAAGAGTTCGATGACTTTCTTCAGAAACTCGATGAAAATTTCTCGATAAGAGACATTGAATTGGAGTATGTTGTTGAAGAATTTAAAAAAGAGGATTTTTTCTCAGACCCGAACACAGTCAAGTTGCTGACTTTGCAGTGCAAAACGAAAGTTTACGCTGAAAGCATATAAAATTAGCACGAAGATATAAACGCCCCGGGGAGGATTTGAACCCCCGACCTCACGGTTAACAGCCGTGCGCTCCAACCACTAAGCTACCAGGGCTTATTGAGCTTATTAAATTTTGGATGAGCATTTCGTTTAAAAAAGTTTTCTTTTTAAGCAGAAATTTATAATTTTATAGTTGTTGAGAACATCACACTTATTTTTTTTAACAGTTAAAAAAGTTTTTAAAATAACAAAGATTGCCTTATTAAAATGACCTTCAAAATAATTTTCCATAAAGAAAAATGTATAGGATGCGGTGCCTGTAGTGCTGTATGTCCAGATAATTGGGAACTTAGGGGTGACAAAGCGTATCCAAAAGTTACAGAACTTACAGAAAAAGGGTGTAATGCCGATGCGCAAGACATTTGTCCAGCTGGCGCTATAGAAATTGTTGAGGAATAAGAACTAAATCAAACTGGGTTCTCACCAAGCATGTTTTAGTTTTAAATAAATTTAAAAAATCATTTAACATAATGTAAAGCATGCATCATATAGTTTCAACATCAAAATCTTTTAAAATCTTAACAGTTCTCTTATTGTTAACCATTCTATTTCCTGAAGTTTTGTCGATGTTCATAAAGAATCATGCTGATGAGAATGCGGCTGTTATAGAAAAAAACAATCAAACTTTCATAAACTCAATCTCGCAATTAAAATTAATTGTCATTCTAATAGTGTTTGCAACTTTAATCACTGTACTAATCTTGTTTTTAATCATTTTTAGGAACCATCAAACAGATGTGAAAAAACAAAATAATGCGAACAATACTAAAAAAACACATAAACAAACGCTTTTAACAGAAAGCGAGCGTGGCAAACGGGAGTTAATAAAAGCATCAGAGAGTCCTGTGAAAGATTTTAGACCAAACCTTAAGTTGGAGAATTCTCTAAAAATTGAACAGTTAAAATCCGGAACTCGAACAAAAAAAGAATTGTATGAACTTTTTGCTGAATTTGAAAAAGAACCAAATTTGGATTCAAAAATCAATAAAAGAAGTTATAAAAAAAGAGACAAATTCGAATCTCGCGAATTTGACAACCCGGAATTATTAGAACAGATTACAGACATTCTAAAGAACAACAAAGTTGAGGATTTGTTGTTTTTTGTTTCGGAGATAATAAATTTAGGATTCATAAAATCGCTTATTGGTTTTTTAAACTATAAAAATGAATTTCTCGGCAAAGATAAATTAATTGATGTTTTGCACAAATTAAAAGAACAGGGTAAGCTCAAGGATGATTTGCTTAAAGAATACGTTTCAAGGTTATTAAAGTAAGATTTTAACATTAAAGTTCTCTTAATTCCAATATTTTCTAATAGAATTAGACGATACAATCAAAAAAAGAAATTGCTTGTTTGATTTCATGCGGGGAAACTTTAAACAATGAAAGAAAAGAACGAATATCTGAAGGATTTTTTAATTCAATTGGTTCTTTGGATAAAGTCATGGGAACAAAAGGAACTTCATACTTTCTGCACAATTTTATATTCTGGGAGATTCGCTTAAGCAAAACATATAAAGGCAGAGTTTGATTAAACAAGTTGGAGAGATTAATGGCATAGATTTTATTGTTTTTTTTCATTAAAGAAGCAATAACATCATCTATGCCGGAATTAATTTTAGCAAGATTATCCCTTGTTTGGTTCAATTCGCAATTAATCAATATGGCTTGCTGTTTCAGTTCTGCAAACACCCTTGTCTGCCGAGAACAATCAATAATTAGAAAATCAAACGTTGAAATGTCTTTTTTCTTTGGAACAGAACTAACAATATGAGCTGTTGGAAACGATTTGGGTTCTAATAGAGGCGCATCGTAAACAAAACAAAGTTTGAGACCTAACTCTTTCGCTGTTTCTAAAAATTGTGATTCATTTTGTTTGGGTTGGACAAAATCCAGCATAATATCTCTTAGGAGATGCTAATGCTTAAAAAATTTTGGGAAATGTCACACCTGTGGAATTTCAGACTTTAGTGCAATCTTTCGCTCTAAAACCGCAAAGTAATGTTCAATTAAAATTTGAATAATGTAGGACAATACGAAAGTTATGAAAAGAAAGTATGAGACCAATGACAATTTCGGCAGACACAATTTTGTCACAAAAAGTGTAATCCGAATTAGAAGAAACAACACAAGAGACAAGACCTTAAAAAAGATTAATAATTCGATTAAAGGGGAATAAATCTTGCTTTTTTGTTGATAAAAATTTATCAATTCATTCGAACCCAACGATGAAAAATTGTCTGTTTTATTCATTACTAAACGAATTACATCAATTAAAAATATAAATTTTTTGCTGAATTTAGTGTCAGATTAACTTGAGAGATCATATTTTTGTATTTGTTGTTTATAAAAACAAGCCCGGCAAACATCTCGAGAGCTAGGTTCTCCACAGATCCTGCAGTGTTTTATCTCCGCTTTTGAATTAACCATTTTTAATTCGGGCAGGATTTTCAGCAAAGAGTTTATCAGATTATATTTAACATTAGGACGTTCTAATTCAAGGGTATTAAGAAAGTTCCTCGCGTACTCCCTAAACGAACTTGAAGAATAAGGACATTCCACAAAACGCAGATTAAAGTTTCTAAGCAAAGAATAAACAAAAATCTCTTTTTCCTTACAAAAAAATAAAGGTTTTGCTCTTTTAGTAAAATCTTCTGAATAAACAATTCCAGTGATAGGTCCCTGTCTCGCGATTAAATCTAAATTGGCATTAAAAACATTCATCAAGAAAGATTGAGCTTCATCATCCAGGTTGTGTCCAGTAAGGATTACATCATAATCACGAGAATATTTGTTAAGAAGATATCTCCTAAACACTCCACATAATCTGCATGATTTTACGTTGATTGCCTTCAAACATTCATCCAGGGTATAACCAAATTCTTGCTTAAAAGAAACAATTCGTAAAGGAACATTTAACTGAGAACATATTCTCTTTAAGTCACGAATTGTATATTCTCGATATCCTTTAATTCCTTCATCAATACATAAAGCTTCAAGGACAACATCAAGCTTTTTCTGTTCAATATACTTTTTGGTAAGATATAAAACAACTGTGGAATCTTTGCCTCCTGAAACAGCAATCGCAATTTTTTTTACACCTGAAAGCATGTCAAATGTCTCAAAGGTTTGAAAAACTGTTCTCTCAAAGAATTCTATAAAGTGTTTTTTGCACAAAACTCCTTCTCTTGTTTCAATAACAGCTTTATCTCCGCAATGACAAAACATTTAACCACCTGAAATCACTGATAGAATTTTTATTTCATTTAAATCATCCACAGTTTCGTCGGAAAGAACAATGTCGCCGTCCTTAACAACTACAACTTCCTGGGGATTTAATCCAAGTTGCTTTAAGAGATCACCAACTGTTTTTCCGTTGAATTTAATATCCACTATTCCTTTCCGTTCTAAAAACACTTTCATAATTCCTTTAGAAATTTCTCAAGAATAAAAAATTATTGTTTAAAACCGAAAGTTTAAAAGCAAAGAGCTCAAAGGTTTGGCTCTTATTGTGATTTAACACAAAAGAATTTTACAAAAAAGGAAAATTAACAAATATTATTAATTAAAGTTATTTAAGACAAACTTAAAGATTTCCAAGTCTTTTCCTTTTAGTTTTGAAAGAACGCTCTGTTTAGTTGCCCAGAGATAACTCTTATAATCTGAACTTATTTTAACAGGTAGGTTCATATTTGATTCAAAAACCAGAACTAGAGCATCATCATAAGTTATTTTCTTTCGCTCTTCAAAAACAGGTGTAGAAACCGGCGCAGTATCGGATTCGGATGAAAATAAACACCAGTCTTCATTCTTGGCTATTAAAAAAAAAGTCTCACCGTTTTTATCAAAAATAATGTAGTATGTTCTCATAGTCTTAAGTTTGGAAAATTAATATTTATTAAAGATTTCTATTTTTGGAACTTAAGCAAAGATAAATAAAGAAAAGATAAAGAATA
>CAYLQM010000005.1:7715-28151 GCA_964386095.1 uncultured Methanosarcinales archaeon | reverse complement strand
AAGATTTCTATTTTTGGAACTTAAGCAAAGATAAATAAAGAAAAGATAAAGAATATTGTCTGTGAACCTTAAAAATTTTAAAAATGCTTTAAAAAAGAAACATTTATAAATGAAAATAAACAGCTGAAGGTTGAGGGGGAATTATGACTACACAAAAAAAGGATAAAAAATCAATCAGTGTTGTTAATATAGTAGTCAGCTCATCTTTAGGTAAAGAAATTCCATTAGAAAAGATGGCTACGACTTTAGCAAACACAGAATACAATCCTGAACAATTTCCGGGGTTAGTTCTCAGAATAAAAGACCCGAGAACGAGCGCATTAATCTTCAACTCGGGAAACATCGTTTGTACCGGGGCCAGATCGCTCGAGGAAGTTAGACAAGCAATTAACAGAATCAAAGAAAATGTTGCTAAAATAGGTGTTATTGTAGATATTGAACCGGAGATAACAATTCAGAATATCGTGGCTTCAGGAAGTATAGGCATGGATCTCAATCTAAACAAATTAGCGATTAAGATGAGAAACACAGAGTATGAACCTGAACAATTTCCTGGCTTGGTTTACAAACTAAACGATCCCGAAACACCTGCAACATTCTTATTATTCTCTAACGGAAAAATTGTATGCACAGGCACGAAAAGCGAGAAAGAAGTGAAAATTGCCGTACAGAAATTAATTCAAAAACTAAAACAGCATATCGATTAAATTAACATTTGATTTATGTTTTTTTAAGTTTTTGAAATTATTGAATTTATGTATTTTTTTAAATTATAATATATTTTTAAGAGTACAAACAAAGATTTTATTAATTAAAAGCAATTAACTTTTTAGGTTATGGATATAGAACAACAGATAGACAAATTTAAAGAATTTCTTGATTTAAAACATAAAAAAGACATCATAAATAATCTTAGGCAGGGTAAGCATTTTATAAGCCTGCATTTTCAAGATTTGATCAAGTTTGATCCTGAATTAGCCGAACATGTTCTTGAAAATCCCGCTGAAGCTTTTGAAACTGCAGAGCTTGGTTGCAAGTCGTTAGAATACTTTCCTTCTGAAGAAGTTCAGAGATTCAAGATACGCTTTTACAATTTGCCTGAGAAAAACAAACTTTTGATAAGAAACATCAGGTCTGTGCATATTAACAAGCTTATTGTTGTCGAGGGCATTGTGAGACAAAAATCTGATGTTAGGCCAAGAGTCATCTCTGCAAAATTTGAATGCCCTCAATGTGGCAATATTTTAACGGTTTTTCAAACAGGAGACAGTTTTAAAGAGCCGACAAGATGCAGTTGTGGAAGAAAAGGAAAATTCAAACTCCTCAGCATGGATTTAGTCGATTCTCAAAGGATTGTATTAGAAGAAATCCCCGAACAATTAGAAGGTGATGCTCAACCTAAGCGCATAAATGTCTTTTTAGAAGATGATTTAGTAAGTCCGTTAAGTGAGAAAAAAACAAATCCAGGTGCTAAGATTAGAGTATCCGGTATTCTTAAAGAAATTCCGATTTATACCAGAACTGGTAGCAAATCTGTAAGATTTGATTTAATGATAGACACAAATTATGTTGAACCTCTTGCCGAAGATTACTCGGAAATAAAAATCAATGAAGAAGATGAAAATGAAATTAAAGAAATTGCCAAAAGCAAAAATTTATTTGATGTTTTAGTTAAAGCTGTAGCCCCTTCGATTTACGGATATGAAAATCTGAAACTTGCTCTTTTATTGCAGCAGGTTGGCGGCGTAGAAAAAATAAGAAATGACTCTTCGAGGTCTAGAGGAGATATTCATGTTCTGCTGATTGGCGACCCTGGCGCAGGCAAGTCCCAATTATTAAAAAGAATGAGTGTTGTTGCGCCAAAAGCGAAGTTTGTATCGGGCAAAAGTGCTTCGGGTGCTGGTTTAACTGCAACAGTTGTTAGAGATGAATTCTTAAGAGGTTGGGCCCTTGAAGCAGGTGCTTTAGTATTAGCAAATAACGGACTATGTGCCATAGATGAATTAGACAAAATGGACAAAGAAGACAGGTCTGCAATGCATGAAGCACTTGAACAACAGACCATAAGTATAAGCAAAGCAAATGTGCAGGCAACTTTAAGCGCCAAAACCACCGTTTTAGCTGCTGCAAACCCAAAATTAGGAAGATTTGACCCGATGAGTCCAATTGCAAAACAGATAGATCTGCCTCCAACATTGATTAACAGATTTGATTTAATATTCATTGTAAGAGACATTCCCGCAAAAGACAAAGATGAAAGATTAGCCGAACACATCTTAAGATTACATCAAAATCCAACAGAAAAAGAAGCTGAAATTTCCACCGAACTTTTAAGGAAATATATAGCTTACGCTAAAGGAAATTTCAAACCAAAGTTAACTAATGCGGCAATTAAAAAAATCAAGGAGTTTTATGTTGAACTACGAAATTCTGGCTCTACGGATGAAGAAGCTATAAAACCTATACCCATCTCAGCCAGACAATTAGAAGCTTTAGTGAGATTGTCTGAAGCGAGTGCCAAGATCAGATTATCAAACAAAGTAACTATTGAAGATGCTATGCGCGCTATTGAAATTCTAACAACGTGCCTGCAAGAAGTTGGCGTAGACCCCGAAACAAAAAGATTTGACATTGATTTGATTACTACAGGGATAAGTTCAAGTCAGAGAAGCAAGATTTCGATTGTAAGACAGATAATAGATGAACTAGAACAAAACCTGGGAAAAGTTATACCTATTGAAGAAATTGTTGAACTCGCTGCTGAAAAGAACATTCCAAGTTCGCATGTTGAAGAGATTATTGAAAAGCTCAAAAGAAGTGGCGACTTGTTCGAGCCTAGGCGGGGGCATGTTCAAAAAGTCGTATAAAACTATGAGATGAGAGGTTAAAAATGAACCCGATTAAAGAGTTGAAAAAAAGGAAATTATCTTCAATTCAAAGAATCATTGATTTCATACTGAAAACATCTTTTTTTATCTTGCTATTCGTCTTAATAGCTCAGATTACAATGGAGAATCTCCCAACAATGCTTCAAGAAGAGCAAGAGGTCTTAATAAACTTCGTGTATGAACTTGCTTTGAACGAAAGCAACTTAAATGAGCTGGGATTGAATGAAACATTATTAAACGAAACACAATGGAAAGACTTTGTTCTAAACGAAACAAAATTGGATGACCTGCAGTTAAATGAAACACAAAAGAAAGAATTTCAGTCTAAACTCAAATCTGAAATCGCCAATCGGACCTCGAGTGTTCTAACCAACATCACCAATTCCATAAAGAAACAGTATAAAAATAACGTGCCTGTTTTATCGCAACTCTCAAAAAATGCACTTATCACAATCTTGCTGATAATTTTAATTATTATCTTCATAAATAGTGGTTTATTGTTAACTTCCAATTTTATTTCCAACATAATTTTAGAGGTTGGATTTGTATTGATGTTGCCTTTCGCTGTTTGGAAACTAATAACCAAAACACATTTTATTGAGAATACATTAACAGCACAATTTGAATTCAACATAAAAATTATAAACAAACTCGTTCAGATAATCTCATCAAATATTGAAGCGAAATTACATGAGCTTTTATTAATTGCAATCATACTAATTGTATCTGGCTTTGTTCTGAAAATCGCAATAAGAATAATTGCTCAAAAGAAACTGCAACATCTTGAAACTACTAAAAGCGATAATCCAAAAACATCTTGAAAATGAATTCTCAAAAGAGATCACCGGCCCGTATTTTAGATTTGGCTACAATACAAAATGCGAATTTGATAATGCATAACAATACAAATTGCTTAATTATCAATGAGACTAGGATAGATAGAATTAATGTTATGGCTATTGTTGTGGATATTAATAAAAACGAGATTACAAGTAACATAATGTTAAAAATAGATGATGGCACAGCAATAATTCCCGTAATGATATTTGATCCGCAGGTTTTTGATTCTAATATTAAAATAGGTGATTTTGTGAATGTTATTGGTAAAATAAGAGAGTTCGAAGGCTCAAGATACATTGCTGGAGAAATTGTTAAAAAAACAGCAAAAGATTGGTTTGCTTTTAGAAAAAGGTATCTAAAAAAAGTAAAACAAAAGTTAGATTCAAATCAAATAAATCAAATTTCAATCAAAGAGGAAACTATAAAAAAGGATGTGGAAACTGATAAATTAAAAACAGATAAAAACGCAAGATCACAAGAATTTAAAACGGGACATATTAAAGAACAAAAACAAATGGTTAAGGAAGGCACTTTAAAAGATTCTCTTAACAAAGATCTTAACAAAAACAAAGATCTTAACAAACAAGATGAAAGATTATTAATTGATGAAATTGATTTAAACATTGAAAAAAAAGAAGAAATTGTTAACAAAAATAAAAAAGCGCAACTCTCTGAAGATGCTAAAGAAATAGTTAATAAAGATAAATTGATTTATGATTTGATTCAAAAACTGGATGATGGCGAAGGTGCTGATTTGGATAAAATAATTATAGAATCTAAACAGGAAGATTGTGAAGAAATTATTACAAAATTATTAAAAGAAGGCGAGATTTACGAAATAAGACCAAACAAGTTCAAAGCGCTTTAAACCTTAAATTTTAAAAGAAACTTAAAAGAAACTTACAGTCAAAGATTCAAGACAGGAGTCAAGTACACTTCAATAAAAGCCGCGAGCAGCAGAATAACCATGCTTAAAATAACAAGATCGCTCACATCAAAAACGATGTTCTCAAATTTCTTTGTCGAAAAATGATGTTTAACGATTGCAAAAGAAATAATACTCCCAGCAAGTCCTGCTACAAAATACGATGCAATTTCAGGAATCCCATGAATTGAAAATCGTAACAAACTGAAAATAAAGGCTTTAAGATAATCAAAAAAAGTTAAAATCTGTGATGAAGAAAGAAAATCCGATAATTTCATTTTAAAATATGAATTAATAGCCACACCCAATACAGAGCTATTCCAAACAAGAATAAACAAAGCGCCAATTCCAAAAGTCAGTGAAAAAACCAAACATAAAATCATTACTTTAAAATTATTTGAAAAGATTACACCAAAACGAACTAAAGTTTGATAAAAACTTCCCGTAAGTTTAGGGTTAATAACAGACAACACTTTCAATTGTGGCTCGAAAACCTGATTAAAAGATTGATTTGACAAAAACAAAGCTACAATAAAAAATCCCAATGTTGTGCCTAAAAACATAAAAATAAAAGTTTTTATCGCACGAAGATGATGTTTCAAAATATCGCTTTCAGAATCTAGGAGTACATCTTCTTCTTCCTCTAACGAACTTATCTTATAAAAAATCGGTGTTAACGATATCAAAATAAGAGATATTGCTACAATCGAGGGATTTTGTGGAAAAGCATATATGCCAATTAAAACTGACAGGATTGCGTAAATAATACTAAAAAAGAAAATTATGTAAAAATGATTCTCAATTTTTTCAGCGGGTAAACTTAATTCCAGCACCATTACACAAATATCAAAGCAAAGTTAGTTTAAAAAACTTTTTGAAAAGGTCTATTTTAATCAATGCAAAAGACTTTGTCAACAAAAATTTAAACAAGGATAAATAAATAAAAAATTAAACACAAAAGTTAGCAAACAGTGCTACCCCTATATTTCCTTTGAAAGCACCATCGTTTCATGTGCAGAATCTATTAATAGTCTTATCTGATAATCTTATTTGATTTAGGATTATTGATTTATAAATGCATTAATAAAGATATATTGGTGTATATATAAGGACAATGACACTATATATTTCAATAAGAAATAACATTTTTTAATATATATCATACATAATTAACGATATACAAATATATAGTTGATATATATTTATTCAATATATTTGTTCACTTTTATTTTTCAATATTGAAAACAATATAAATAGTTCTTTTTTTCACTTACCTATTCTTTTTTTTATTTCATCTTATCATCCTAAATTAACAATATTTTATTAATATGTTCTCCAGTGGAAATCAGGGGGTCACAGCGTTATTTCTAATGGAAAGATTTAAATTAAAGTTGTGTTTACTTGTTTGATATGGATAAACCGCTTAAAAGTTTCTTTAAGAAATTCCTTGAGAGAGATACTTTATTTGTTAATAAGGAAGTTCTTGAAATTTCTTTTACACCGAAAACTATCTTGCATAGGAACAAGCAAATTGAAGAAATTGCTGAGATTTTAGCTCCAGCTTTAAAATTCAACAAACCTTCCAATATTTTTATCTATGGAAAAACAGGAACAGGCAAAACAGTTACTGTTAATCGAGTTATTTATGATTTAATTGAAGTGGCTCACGAAGAAAACATGCCTTTGAATTATGTTTATGTGAATTGCAAACTTGGAAGAGCTGATACTGAATATCGTCTTGTAGCTTATCTTTGTCGAGAATTAGGTCTTGATTTACCTTCAACAGGTTTGCCTACTGATGAAGTGTACAACATCTTTTACAAAGCTGTTGATGAAAAAAAGAAATTATTGATTATTATCCTTGATGAAATAGATCAATTGATCTTTAAGATGGGAGATGATGTTTTGTATACTTTAACTCGGATTAATTCATATTTGTCTCAATCAAAAATCTCGTTGATAGGAATCTCTAATTTTGTTAAATTGTTGGAACAAGTAGACCCAAGAGTCAAGTCTTCTTTAGGTGAAGAAAGTGTAGTTTTCCCTCCTTATGATGCAAACCAAATAAAGGATATTCTTGAAGAAAGAGCTAAAAGAGCTTTCAGATCTGATGCTTTAGAAGATGGAGTTTTAGAGAAATGTGCTGCGATCGCAGCTCGAGAGCATGGTGATGCTAGAAGAGCTATTGACCTTTTAAGAGTTGCCGGCGAACTTGCTGATAGAGAAAGTTCTCGAAAGATAACTTTAAAACATTTGGATGCTGCACAAGAAAAATTAGAAAAAGATCGTGTTTTAGATATTGTAGCTTCTCAACCTAAGCAGCATCAATGCGTTTTGTTTAGCTTGATTCTTTTGGATAATAGTAAAAAGAAAGATGAAACTATTACTACTGGCTTACTTTATGAAAAGTACGTTCAAGTTTGCAAAAGCCTGGATATACGACCTCTTACTCAGAGACGCGTTTCAGATATCTTATCTGAATTTGATTCTTTAGGCATAATTCAAAGCATTATTAAATCAAGAGGCAGACTTGGACGAACCAGGGATATAAACATTGCTTTTGATTTGTCAGTTAGACCTCGCGTTGTTTCTTTATTAAAAGAATCTTTGGGTTACTGATCTGTTTTATTTTTGATTGGGATTTATTATGCATCCGTTTGATTGTTTTAAAAACTATCTTTTTAAAAACATGTTTTTTAAAACAACGCTCCTCCAAAGTAAATCTTTTTTAACTCTGTTTTATACCCAACATCTATGAGCAAACATTCTTTAGATAATGTTGATTTTATGAGAGAATCCTTACGAGATGATGATGGATTCGTAACTTTAACAACCACTAATGAATGCAAGTCCGATTTAAAAAGAATTGAAACCTTGAATGAAGATTCTTCAGATACTAGCTCAACTGATTTTGTTGACACAAACGAATTGACTTCAAAAAAATTGAAGGATATTATTTCTTTAGCTGTAAAAAAAGGTATTTTTCTTTCTCCTGCCCTCATAGATAAACTTACACAAGCTGATTTTGATTATGAATCATTTATCGAGAATCTTTCAAAGAATCAGAATTTACTTTATGTAGATGAATCTGTTTTTGAAAACAGAAATATCTTAAATCTTAGTGATTTGAACTGGTTTGATTTTGACAAAGCCATTGTGGAGAAAGAAGTTAATGATAATCCGAAGATGTATGATTCTTTTTTGGAGATGTTAAAAAATAAGAATCAAGTACTGCATAGAAAACTTTTGAAAGATGAGCATAATTTTTTTTTCAATAATATTTCTAATCTTTCAGTTAAAACTTTTGAAGGGATTGACACTTCTGTGGTAGAGCCTGATCGTAGTGGTCTAAATGCAACAAAATATACTACAAACAAGACTGTGACTAAAAACTCCTCAAATCTGAAATATTGTGAGCAATTGTCAAACACCAATGTTATTGTTAATGCTTCAAAAACTATCAGCCGTAATACAAAGCCAAACAATCCAACGCGCAATTCGTCTGACAATGCAACTTCAGGTTACAAAGATCTGCCTTCCAATGTGGAAGTTCTCCAATCTTATACTTCTTTAGACAAGAAACTCGATGTTAAAAATTTCACAAATTATTATCGACAGCGACTTAAAACTTTTGTAAGGATGCTTTCTACGAGATCCGAATTGCAAGGCTTGAAGTCTATAAGTAAAGTTAAAGGCGAAACCGAAGTGTCCATCATGGGATTAATCTCTAATATTGTTGATGTAAAAAATGCAATTTTTTTAGATGTCGAAGATACCACAGGTGTCATTCGTGTTATTGTATCTAAAGATAATCGCGAATTATATAATATAGCATCTGAATTAGTTCTGGATCAGGCAATAGGTGTTACCGGTTTTTTGAAGAACAAAGTAATCTATGCGAAAAATATTATTGAGCCAGGAGTACCCAACAATATTCCCATAAAAAAAGCCAAGCAGGATGTTAATCTCGCTATTATCAGTGATTTACATATAGGTTCTAAACTGTTTTTGGAAAAAGAGTTCTTAAAGTTTATTTCTTGGATTAACGGCGATTATGAAAATGAAACACATAGAGATATGGGACTTAGAACAAAGTATCTTGTCATCGCCGGCGACCTTGTTGATGGTGTTGGTGTGTATCCTAATCAGAAAGATGAACTTAAAATCACCAGTATTAAAAAACAATACGATTATGCTGCTTATCTATTATCGCAAATACGAAAAGATGTTACAATCATAATTGCACCAGGCAATCATGATGCTGTTAGACTTGCAGAACCCCAACCACCTTTAGATGAAAATTTTGCCAAGGCCCTTTACGAATTAGATAATGTAATTCATATAAGCAATCCGGCAATGTTGAGAATTCACAAAGTTGGCGATTTCCCTGGATTTAAGGTGCTAATATATCACGGCTATTCTTTTGATTATTACATTCGAAATATTGATTGTTTAAGGAACAATGGAGGTTTTGATAGGTTTGATTTGGTTATGAAATTTTTGCTGAACAAAAGGCATTTATCTCCATCGCACGGTGGAACTCTTTTTGTACCTGACCCAAACAAAGACCCTTTAATTATTGAAGAAATTCCTGATATTTTTATTGTGGGCCACAATCACCGTCCTAATGTAAACGTTTTTAACAACATTCTTTTAGTCTCAGGTGGTACTTGGCAATTGAAGACACCTTTTCAGGAAAAGATTGGTCACGATCCTTTACCTGGCAGAGTCCCTGTTTTTAATTTGAAAAATAGAAAAATAAATCTGTTGAGATTTGTAGAATAAAAAAAACTAAAAGAAAAATGATTGCGACTTCGGATAGAATGAAAAGGTATTTTGACAATTTAATTCAGCAGACTAATTTAGCTTATGAACTTGCAAACAAAGCTCGAAAAAAAGGCATTGATGCCGTTCGGGAAGTTGAGATTAAATTGGCTAAAAACATGGCCGAACGAGTTTTTGGTTTAATCTCAGTTGTAGCTCCACATCTTGACGAAAAAAGAATCATCCGTAGAATTAATGAGTTGGAAAAAAAGTATGAACCTTTGGATTGGAGAGTAGCGTTAACTATTGCTTTGGAAGTTGCACAGGAAAAGTTTGGAAAGTTTGAAACCACACGCGAAGCTATGGAAATAGGTATTAGAACAGGATTTACATATCAAACTGTTGGTATTGTTGCTGCTCCTCTTGAGGGATTCACTGATTTGGAGTTTAAAAAAAGAAAGGATAACAAAGAATACTTTTCGGTTAAATTCTCAGGCCCTATACGAGGTGCAGGAGGCACTGGTGCAGCATTCTGTGTTTTATTAAGCGATTTCATACGAAAAAAGATGGGTTATGCGCCTTATGACCCTACAGATACTGAAGTAAAGAGATATGTTCAGGAAATTTATGATTATGCTGAAAGAGTAACGGTGCCTCAATATCTGCCAGCTCCTGAAGAAATCGAATTTTTAGTTAGACATATTCCTGTTGAAGTTTCAGGAGAACCAACTGAAAATATCGAGGTAAGTAATTACAAAGATTTGAATCGGATAGGAACTAATCGCATCAGAGGAGGTATGGTTTTAGTAATGGCCATGATAGCTTTGAAAGCTCCAAAACTCTGGAAAAGAATTTCTAAATGGGGGAAAAATTTTGATTTGGATTGGATGTGGTTGGGAGATTTCTTAAAATTGCATGATGAGATAAAATCTCGAACGGAAAAACAAAAGAGCGAAGAATCTGAAAATAAACAAGATGAAGAAAAACTCAAACCTAATTATATTTTTATTTCAGAACTTGTTGCGGGACGACCGGTTTTTTCTTATCCATTACGAGACGGTGGTTTTAGAGTCAGATATGGCAGGTCTCGTAATACCGGATTTTCATCAGCTGGAATTCATCCAGCAACCATGGCTATCGTTTCAGATTTTATAGCAACAGGAACTCAATTGAAGCCCGAATTACCTGGAAAAGGTGCCGGAGTTAATGCTTGCGATTCTCTAGAACCACCAATAGTTTTGTTGGAAGATGGTTCTGTCAGAAAAGTAAAGACCCGAGAAGAAGCAAAGAAATTGTACCCTCAAGTGAAAGAAATTCTCTTTCTTGGAGATATTCTTTATAACTATGGTGATTTTAGTGAAAACAATTATCATCTTGTGCCTGCGGGTTATTGCCCTGAGTGGTGGTTTGCAGAACTTGAAAAAGCAGTGAAAGATTCAAGTAAAGATTTTAAAAAAACTTTGAAATATCTATTTAGCGAAAAAACCCTAAAAAACATAGAGTTTCCCGCATTAATCATCCCAACTCTTGAAGAAAGTTTGAATGCATCTAAAGAGTTGCAAGTTCCT
This sequence comes from uncultured Methanosarcinales archaeon, assembly GCA_964386095.1. Taxonomy (GTDB): domain Archaea; phylum Nanobdellota; class Nanobdellia; order Woesearchaeales; family JASKKU01; genus JASKKU01. Next base: position 17,166 of record CAYLQM010000005.1, on the reverse strand, counting down.
CTGCACCCAGAGTATATCTTTTACTGGAATCAAATAAAGCCCTCTGATATAATACTGATCTTAAATGCATTGTTAGAAAAAAGTAAATTAATCAAAGAGCCAGGTTTCAAAATTGTTATTAAAACCGATAAAAATAACAATGATGTTAAAAGGAGCTTGGAACTAATTGGATTGGAACACGATTTTATAAACAACGAACACATTGTTGTCAAGGGCGATATCGCGAAAGCTTTCTTATTGAATTTGGGTATTGATTTTCGGGATTATTTTTCGTCAATTGAAGGGCAGATTAAAAAGATTTCATCTTTGCAAATATCTGAAATTGGAAAATCAATTGATTTGATTAACAAATTGTCCAAGTTTACAATTCGGGACAAATGTGGTGTGTTCATAGGAGCGAGAATGGGCAGACCAGAAAAGGCTAAGATGCGTGCAATGACTGGCAGTCCCCATATGCTTTTTCCAGTCAGCGATCAAGGTGACAGATTAAGGTCTTTTAATGCTGCAGTTGAAAAGGGTTTTATTGAAGCCGATTTTGCTTTTTTCGTGTGTCCTAAATGCAATCACGAAACCGTGTTGCCTTTGTGTGAAAAATGTGGCACTCCTTGCGACCAGATATATTACTGTTCTTCTTGCAGGTCCTGGATGAAAGAAGATGTTTGTCCTGTTCACGGCAGCAAGAATAAAGAATATAGTCGAAAAAAAATTCTTCTAAAGGAGTTAGTGAATGATGTAAGAACTCAGTTTGGTATTAGGCATTTACCCCCCTTGATTAAAGGTGTGCGAGGCACTGTTAATCGAGATCATGTGCCAGAACATTTTGTTAAAGGTATTTTTAGGGCAAAACACAACATCTATGTTAACAAAGATGGCACCATTCGCTTTGATATGACCGAATTACCATTGACTCATTTTAAACCAAAAGAGATTCATACAAGCATTGAAAAACTTAAAGAATTAGGTTACGAGAAAGACATATTTGGAAATCCTTTAATTGATGAAGAGCAGATATTAGAGATTTTCCCACAAGATGTTATCTTACCTTTAAGCTCAGGTTTCTCTGAAGGAGCAGATGAAGTATTTCTTCGAGTAGCGCAATTTGTAGATGACTTGTTGGAAAAGGTTTACGGTCAGCCAAAATATTATAATGTGAAAAAAAGAGAGGATTTGATCGGAAAACTTGTGATAGGTTTGGCACCACACATTTCAGCAGGAATGGTTGGTCGTATAATTGGTTTTTCAGAAATTCAGGCATTGATAGCTTCTCCATTATTTCATGCGGCTTTGAGGAGAGATTGTGATGGAGATGAAGGTTGTATTCTTCTTCAGATGGACGCATTTCTCAATTTTTCAAAAAGGTTTTTACCTGATAGACGCGGATCCAGAACCATGGATGCCCCTTTAGTTTTGACTAGTATACTTAATCCTTCAGAAGTTGATGATATGGTTTTAGGATTAGATGTTGCTCACAGATATCCTCTTGAGTTTTATGAAGCGACTTTAGAATATAAAATGCCTTATGAAATTAAAGTAGAGCAAATTAAAGACAGAATAAACACCGAACAACAGTACGAAAATTATTGGTTTACCCACCCGGTTTATAATATTAATTATACTAATATCGCTTCATCTTACAAAACTTTAGAAACAATGAGCGACAAACTAAACAAAGAAATGGAAATTGCAAGCAAAATCAGAGCTGTTAATGCTTCAGATGTGGCAAGTTTGATTATAGAAAAGCATTTTATGAAGGATTTGAAAGGTAATCTTAGAAAGTTTTCAATGCAGGTTTTCAGGTGTGTTAATTGCAACGAAAAATATCGGCGAGTTCCTTTATCGGGGAAATGTCCAAAATGCAGCGGTAAGATTATATTTACAATTTCGGAGGGCTCGGTGACTAAATACCTTCAACCATCTTTAGATTTAGCTCAAAAGCATCATGTTGATCCATATATTCGAGATTCTCTAAACATTGTGAAAACAAGAATCGATTCTTTATTCGGTAAAGAGAAGGAGAAGCAGGAAGGTTTATCGACATTCTTCCGCAAGCATTAAATCATTTTAAGAAAAAAAGCATATTTAATCTTATCAATCTCTTTAACCTCATCAACAAAACCCAATTCTTTGCCAAAAGAGACACTTTCTTCTCCAATGAAATTTACTAAAAATACATCCTTTTGGTTCAGCAGTTTTTTGATGTCCTGTTTGCTCTTTTCAACACCGGAAAAATATTTGTAAGTTAAGTCTAAAACTAAGCTCGCTTCATTAAATCTTTTTCCAATCAAATTGTTATCAACAATTGTAATTACCTTTCGATTTCTGTCTTCTTTTACATTTACTATCATTTTTATTTCATATGTTTTTTACAGGTCTCTTAGCGCCGCAAGCCTGGCAGACCATAAACAGGAAACCTTTTTCTTTAACTAATTCAGTATCGGGCCTCTTGCAGTCGGGACAAATAACGTAACTCTTAACATATTCCTGTATCTTCTGGTTTATTCTTTGAGCGGAAATCCTGGTGCCTAAAACTAAAGCTTTGCCTTTAATCTCGCCAGGCGTTGCCAATTCTTTTTGAAGAAATTTTAACAGATGTTGAGGCTCTCTCCGTAGATCAGAGCAAATTTGCGCGAAATTAGCAATCATCGTTTTATTTCCTTCAAGTCTGACAAGCGCTTCCCTTATATTAAATCTGGCTTGTTCTTTAAGCTTTTTGGGTATTTTCTCATAGGCCCTTTTTAATGCTTCGTCATAATTCATTTTTTCACCTTATTTTAAAAATTGATTTTTTAATTGCAAACTCCATCTCTTTTGCTCCAACAGTTTTTTTGCCCGAGTTTTTAGCAATATTTATTGCCAGATCAATAGTTTTTTCAATTTTTTCTTCAAGATATTTTTTTAACTTAATCAAAGCAAATTCGCTAACTCTTACTTTAGACTTTTCTTTGAATTGCTTTTTTAGACCATAGAGTGAAACAAGTTTGCTCATACAGTTGGGATTATGAACAAATTATATAAATATTTCTTGTTTTAATCAACAATTGTATGAACCGAAAGAGAAAGGGAATAAATGCCGAAAGAGAACTTCTTCACAAATTTTGGCAATCCGAATGGGCTTGTGTTCGAATAGCTGGCTCAGGATCAGTGAAGTATCCCATGCCTGATGTTATTGCGAGTAACGGTTTCAAACAGATAGCTATCGAGATAAAGAATGTTGATTCAGACTACAAATATTTCCCTAAGAAAGAAATTAAAGAATTAGTTGAATTCAGCAAAAAATTTGGTGCGATTCCGTTCGTTGCAGTAAAATTCTCTGGTAAGCCATGGTTATTTGTATCTGTTCAAGATTTAAAAGAAACAAAGCAAGGATTTGCTCTCCAGTTCGATAATGACAGAGTGAAAGGTTTTTCATTTGAAGAACTTATAGATGCTTTTGATAGCTTTTAGTTCTGCTTGTTTTTTGCTTGTTTTCTAACAAAAGCATTTAATTATGAAAAATTATAAAAACACTAAGGAATACAGAAATAAAGTATGAATAAACTTGACAAATGGATTAAAGCTAAGCTATCTGAAGGTTTTTCTAAAGAGCAGATAAAAAAAGCCTTAAGCGATGAAGGTTTTGATCCAACTCTTGTAGATTTAGTTTTGCAAAATAATAAGAAAACAATTTCGGCCTTAAAAAATCGCTTGATTATTCTAGCAATTTTGCTTTCTTCTTTGGTTGTTTTTTCGATTGTTATCCTATCTACCTTGGAACATTTACCCCTATTGTCTGCTGAAAACAGCGAGCCAGAGACTGATGTTATTTTTACAAATCAATCAGATTTTAACCTATTTTATGATAAAGGCTTTTTTGTGTCTACAGATAGGATTCCGTTTAGGATAGTAGATGGTGCCTTGTTATACACTAATCTGAGCAATCAAAGTTTGGACATAATCATCTTAAAAATTTCAAAATATGAGGAACCTCTAACTGAAGTGGTTGAATTTATTGATGAAAGCATTAATTCAAGTTACGCTTCGAAATTTCTAAGAAAATCCGAAGAGTTAACTTACAAAAATCGACAAGCATTTGTACAGGAGTATGTTATACTTGAACGCAATTACCGAAAAATTATAAAGAATTTGTTTATAGATTTTGAAAACCGGACTTTGTTAATCAGCTATAAATGCAACGAACTTGATGAACCAAAATGCGACGAACTTTTTATAGAAGCAACCGATCACGTTTCACTTGTATAATCTTTTTATTTTTTTTATTTTTAATCTACAATAAAATATTCACCATCAAATTCTACAATCTTAACAATAGAATTTAACTTTATTTCTTTGTTCATTGGATTCCTAACTGTGATTAATTGGCATTTTTCACTTAGAACTTTTAAAGGTCTTTTTGATACAACCCTCGCTTTTTGTTTTAACAGTTTGATGTATTTTCCGTTTTTAATTCTGGTTTCCTTTAAGTTAAAGATATCCAATACCTTATTAGTTTTGCCTGGTGTAAGCAACTTATAGACCTTAGAATTGTAAAAAAAAACTTCGCCTTTCTTTATTTTTAAAGGTTTATATGAGATATTTAATCGATACACTTCTTTGCTGGTTTGTCTGTCTTTGGTATGCATGCTAGCACTTTCTTTAATAAAACCGCCAAATAATTCTACTAATTTGTTTCCTATTCTTTTTATTTTGGTCTTATCAATTACATAATATTCAAACCCATTTCTCGTCATCTTTTTTTGGTTTACAGGAATCTTTTCTTTTTCAAGAAGTTTTTCTACGCATCTTAAAATTTGCTCATCGTGCGTTAAAACTTGTAATATCCCTTCAAAATATTTGCTAACTTTTTTTGAACACATCGGACAAACAAACTTTTCTTTTTTCACATCTAATTCGTACTTATCTTTAATTGATTTTTCTCTAGCAACTGCGTTTATTTCTAAATTAACAACAAATTCTTTGTCAAGCTCTTCGAAAGCAACATTAATTTGTTGAATGCAATAATGATTATCAAACACAAGATGTTTCACAACAATTTTTTCTAACTGTTTATCGTTTTTAATTTTCTGGTGTCCGTCATAAATTGAGCCGCATTTAACACATTTTTTTATGACGAATGGTTTAACTTTCTTAATTATCGGATTTACTTTTAAAAAACAATCTATGCAAAGATTCTCAATCTCCGCTTCGTTTCTCCCGCAGTTTATACATTTCATGATATAAAGAATCTTTTTACATGTTAAATATTTTTCTTACTACGAGCACGCTTGTTGCCGCAGCTAAGGGAATTATAAAATTATCGTCTACGCTATTTTTGTTGATTTCCCATTCGAGATATTCGGCAATACTGCCACCTATGGCAGCAATCAATCCAAAGAAAGGTCCTATGAACAGCAAAGCACCAAGCCATGAAATTAGGGTACTAATCATATTTGGGAACCATACTTTCTTATTAACTTTTTTTCTTTCAGAATAATGCATTCTTACGATGCTTGCGATAGAATCTGTAAATGACAACACCCAAATTGACGCAAGGGTCAGGTCCTTATTAAAAAGTTTGTAAGTCACTAACACGCCAAATACAAAAAAAATCGCACTTTTTCCCGGGAAAGTTTTTAAATGTTCTTTTCTATCAAAAATATCCAGCATCTTTGAAATAACGGGAACTCTGTGATGTTTGCAGAGCAATGATAAAAACACTCCGAAAACGAGAATTAAAAAGATTTGCATCGCGTTTATTACGTCAAAGTAAATTGTTATTATGAAAAACAATCCCAATAAAATGTGCAAACTTTTTCGTTTAATCTCAAAAATAGTTCTTTCAAGTTTCATTCTTAATTTTCATTAACTTTATACATCTTAAATGATTTGATGTTTTTTGTGAACTTTTCATTCATTACGAGTTTTTCAACTAATTTCAAAGGATTCGTGATTTCCCTCCTTACTTTCGCACAAAATTTTCCATCCTTTAAAAAAACTTTATCGCCATATTTTGATTTAAATTCAGAGATGTTTTTTTCAAAAGATTTTTTGTTTGGTGGACCAATAATGACTTTTTCATTAGCCAGCTCTTTTTTGTCAAAAGTAATATAAAAAAAAGCGTTTCCTTTTTTATTCCAATCAAAAAAACTGTCCAATATGAGAAAGTCATGCTTAACAAGGCTTTCTACGAGAAATTCAAAAGCTTTGAATGCTTTTGTTCCGGCCACATCCTTGCTTTTCTCATTTAGAGGTGTAACTTCAAAAATGATACCAAGGTTGCAACCAATTTTCTCTTTAGCAGAATTCAAATCCAAAAATTTGATTTCAACGAATTCTTTGCTTGGCTTCTCTAAAAATTGTTTGCAAATCTGAATGAACTTGATTGCATTTTCTTTGCTTAACGCTGCAGCAGCATTCCGTTCTTTTACGATTGGATCGACGACGATTACTTCGTTTTTTATTTTATCTTTGTTCAAAAATAAAATTGGATCCAGGTTTTTGTAATGATTTTCTACATCAATGATTACCGGAAATTTCCACTCTGAAGCATTTTTTATTAAATTTATAAAGGAACCATAATGTGCAATAAGAATGTCAACTACATGACCAGAAAAACCATGAATATATGATTCTGCACCATACAACTTTTGAGCTTTCAAGAAAATCTTTGTCACTTTAACTTCTCGAGCTAATTCTGGCTTTTTCATCCGTTTTTCATTGAACCAGGTTACATGAAACGGGGAAACATCAGTTATGTTTGAAGCTTCAGAGGGCTTTTTAATCAGGTACACGGGTACCACTTCGAAAAAGATGTTTTTGTATTCAAAATTAAAATAATCTCGTGAACCGTGAATTCTAACAGGATTGAACCTTTTAAGAATCTCTTCACTTAGATTCGAAAGTTCGTTTTCGTCATATTTCTTATCAAATTGCAGAAATATATCGCAGTCAAAATCCTTTTCAATAAATGTTGATTTAGCAAATGAACCGCCGAGGAACACCTTAGCAGACACACCATTCTTTTTGATTCCCTTTTCGATTAAGGATATGACTTCCTTTACGGGACTATCGTCAATCTGAATATCTAAATTCTTTTTGATTTCTTCAACAAGTTGTTTAATCTTATCCATATTTTCTCGCTTCATTTTGTTTCATATTTGATGACTTTTGCCAAAGACAAATATGTTGTTTTTATATAAAGCTTTTGAGTTTTTTCTATTGATTAATCTTGTTTTTAATAATCAAAAAATTTATATTTCATTGTTTTTCTTTCCTTTTAGATTCAATTTAGATTCAATTGGGCCCGTAGTCTAGTGGCTATGACGTCTCTTTGACGTGGAGAAGGTCCCCAGTTCGAATCTGGGCGGGCCCAGGCATTCACTTTTCTTTTTAAGGCGATCTGCCGTGAGATGCAAATGGTTTTTTGTATGTCCTCTTAGGAGATTTGAAGAACAAGGTCTCGTTGGTTCTAACTTTAGAAAAAAATACTGTGAATACGATTTCAAATCTTGTGCGAGATTTAAGGCCGAGGAGCAATCAAAACCGCACCCAGACAACCTTTTGCCTGATGGAACATATCTGCGATTTTAATCGTTTTTTGTGCAAAATCAAAACATTTTTTATATAATGCGCAGTTTATTTTTTATTATGAACCCTGAAAATTTGTCAGAAGGTCAAAAAAAGATTTTGTGTGTTCTGCGGAAGGTTTATGATCCAGAGCTTCATATTAATCTTGTAGACTTAGGATTAGTTCGACAGATTGATTTTGATGAGCAAAACAAAAAAATAAATGTTGTGCTTAGTTTAACAACGCCTTTTTGTCCATTAGCGCCAATGATATTAAGCGAAGCGAGAGAATCTATTCGTCAAACTTTTGAAGGTTATGATGTAAATGTTGATTTAGACTTAGAAACACCGTGGAGTCCTGACCTGTTGCCCCCTGATGTGAAAAGCAATTTAGGATTGTAAGTTAAAACTTAATTTTCATAAAATCATAAGCTCCAACAGTATTTGGGAATATTTCTTTAGCATGTTCAATTAGGTTTGAAACATCATCGTATCTTTGGGAAAAATGAAACAACACTAATTTTTTAGCATTTGCTTGTGACGCAATCAATGCCGCATCTTTGCAAGTCAAGTGAAGTCTGTTTCTTGCTTTTTCTTCAAGGTCTTGATCAAAAGTCGCTTCGCAAATTAATATGTCAGTATCTTCGGCAATTAAATACGCATTATCGCAAATTGTTGTGTCTGCAATGTAGCCTATCTTTTTTCCCGGGATAACTCGTCCAACATCTGTAGGTTTTATTGTTTTGCCGTTAATTCTTATATTTCTGCCTTTTTTGAGTTCTTGGAGATATGGTCCTTCTTTTAATCCAAACTTCTTCAACAATTTCTTATCTAAGTTTATCTTATCCTTTTCCACAAACTTAAAGCCAAAACATTTCACACTGTGTTCGACTTCTCTTGCAAAAATAGAATACTTTTCATTTTCATAAATCAATCCGTCTTTTTTAATTTCTAAAATATTCATCGTGAATTCGCGTTCAAAAGGGAAAATCTCAATTAGTTTGTTTATCCTTTTTATAGTGGTTTCTGGTCCGAAAATCTCAAGCTTGCCGTTATAATTATTTGCCGCTAAAGTTTGTAATAATCCTGGCAAACCAAGAACATGATCGCCGTGCCAGTGCGATATAAAGATTCTGCTGATTTTGTTGCTGCTTAGTTTAGCATATTTTAATTGTCTTTGTGTGCCTTCTCCACAGTCAAATAAGATGAGCTCTTTGCCATATCTTATGACAAAAGAAGGATGATTTCTTTCTTTTGTAGGAGCCATTGAAGATGTCCCTAAGAATATAACTTCTTTCATGAAATTTAAGGTTCAAAAAAAACTATTTAAATTTTTATAAAATCCAGATTTAATGTTTCCATAAAAAGTTTTAAAAATCTTGCACATTAATCCCATTTGTTTGTGGGGACATGGTGTAACCAGGCAGCACAGCTGGCTCCAGATTATTGGAGCATTGAGCTTTGCGCGATGAAAGAAGAAACCAGCTGATCAGGGTTCAAATCCCTGTGTCCCCACTTTTTTCCTTCTTGAGATTAAACCATTATAAAGCAAAAGAGCGAAGAATCTGAAAATTTAAACAGTTTCATCATTCTCTGTGTTAATGTTACTACTTGCATCTTCACTTCCAATATCATAGAAGGGTACACAGAACGGCGAAGATAAGAATGGCCTTGCAAAATCATTTAAATCGATTAAACTTCCCTGATAAACCATACATAACTCTTTTAGTTCTTTTCGTGAATATATCGCGTTGCTATAAAAAATCTTTTCTGAAACAGTAAATTCTTTGTCTGGTTGACCATTTTCATCAAGGTCTACTATATAAACAATATCACCAGCATTCGTTTTAGCATAAATTGATATGTTTGCTTCTGAATTTACAGCCCCTCCAAATATGCTTTGTTTGAA
>CAYLQM010000005.1:0-7615 GCA_964386095.1 uncultured Methanosarcinales archaeon | reverse complement strand
ACACTAACAGCTTTAGTTCCAGTTTCATCTGCTTGAAGATTGCCTGAGAAAATCATTTCACAAATTCCTTTAGGTGGATTTCCCACAAAATCTAACGGCAATATTAAACTGCTGATTTTGTTGAACCAGTCATCAAGATTTCCCTTTAAATCCGGAAAAATAGACCCTATCTGATCAAAAACGAAATTTAGTGTATCAAAGGTTTCAGCAAAAAAATTAATCTTTGTTTTTAGATTGCTTAAATCAACTGTTGCACTTGCCTCGATGCCGTGAGTTTCGAAATCGTTGCTGTTAATAGTTATAACTTCTTCTGAATCGTCGTCTGTAGTTACTTTCAGAGCTATGTTGTCAATTATACCGAAGTCATTCATTAGATAATCAACTACTTCTTTTACAGCGTACTGTTTTCCATCTAAAGTGATTGTGTTTGGAATTTGAGCATTTATTTTATAATCGTAACCAAACTTTTGAAGAACAGCATCGATATCCTGTGACGCTGCTGCAGGGACATCATTCGTATCTTCTCTGTTTTTGTCAGTATCGACATATATATCCCCATATCCCAAATTAACAAACAAAAAGCTTACAAGCATCAGGATAAAAATTATCATTACAGTTTTTGATTTTTTACTCAAACTCATACTCTCACCAAATAATGTTTAATCGATATTTTCAAAATCTTCAAAAATATTTTCACCATCAGCATCATTGTTGATATTTAGGTTCCCTTCTTCGTTATCTTCGCTGCCGAATAGGTCTTCATACTTTGAGAGCACTTCTGCAGCATGTCCCGATCCAAATTGCTCAAATTGAGATACAATATTATTGACGTGATTAAATGTATCTATCCCGGTTTGCACACTTGATAGAATGTTATTTATACCAATCATATATGTCTGTGGAAAGGGTATTGCTGTCATAATTAAGCTTAATGCTGTGCTTAAGGGATTTTCCAGGCTCTCTTTGCCAATACCGGCAAAATTCGTAATTGTTGAATACCAAGCGTATCCCTCCGGCATCATTAAAGACAAAGCGCCCTCAACAAATTGACTGAGTACATTTTCACAAATATATTGCGAAGCCATGTTGTCACAAACATAGAACGGATATCCTTCATTAAGAGATTCAATATAGCAATCAAGTCTTGAAGTTTCAACATAATAATAATTCGAAAGAGTGTTAATAATTGGCGGGATATAACAGCCTGTAGCTATACCTAATATTAGATTCTGGCTCACATCCGGGCATGATGTTATGCTACTAAAATACCCCCCTCCTCCTTTAATTTTATTGCACACCTCCTCGCTCTGGTTTTCACAGGATGTCCATTTGCAAAAATCGCCCAAAAAGTTACTTACCTGCTGATGTTCTAAGTTCATTTGTGTCGCAACGCCTTCTAATTGTAGATTTATCCCGGGTATTAATGAACTTGCTGTAGCAAGTGCGTCAATGTCGCGAGTTACTTCTGAAAACGAGGTGTAAGCATTACAAATGTCTTTCACAAGGTTATATCCTGGAATGAGATACGAACCCATAAATCCGTTTAAATTTTTCACAAGTTCGTACTGATATTTAATCTTCTCAAAAACCTGGTCTTTTCCATCCACTAAGTTGCCATCATAAAATTTTAGAGTAATGAGTACTTGTTCTTTTTCAGGATTTACTGTAACAACTCCATTAGTATGTGTTTTTAGTGAAAATGTACAATTAATTTCTTCAGACTCTTCTTCGACGGATGTTCCTGCAGGAATTTTTATACGGAAAGATATGATTTTGCTGCCAGGACTATAATCGTTTTGGAATAAAGGCGTTATCTCTGCATTTATCTCTGATTCGCAGTTATCAACCAGGAATGAAACAAGGTTTTGCCGATTACCTCTTCTCGCATTGAACTCTATATCCACAAAAGCGTATAAATTAATCTTCTCAGAGATGCTCCTATCAATTTTTTCAGGATATATTTTTATTTCTCCAATGCTCCAAAAGTCGTTCGATGGATTTTCGTCCCGTCGATAAACATTAATTGTTACTTTTTTAATGATTGAATTGTTAGCGTTGTCATATATTCTTAATGGGACTTCCTCATTACAGTTCATTGCACTGCTAACTTGAAGCACGCAGCTGAAATTGCTGGAATCAAGTTTTTCGCACGAATGAACATACAAAGAATCATCACCATTTACTTTAGAGAAATTTCCCTCCACATAAACCGCATCAGAAAAATCTTTGCCAGTTAATTTAATCATTATTAAGTCTCCTTCTTTAATAAATAATTCCCCATCTTGATTGGTGACATTTATTTCATAGATTATTGGTTTATCCAGATCAACAAAAAAGTCTTGTCCTGTTGTTGAATCAACTTTGTTATTACAATCATCTCTAGACTCTGGAGTTACAGCAATATTGATTTGCTTTTCGTTGTCAGATGCCTGAATGTTTACATCTTTGAACAAACAAACCCATTGATTATTTTCATTATAACATTCATCAGCTCCTTTTATTCCAAAAGCATAACTTGAGATGTAAGCTTTTCTTCCATTAAAACCGCATCCTTGTTCATCAAAAACAACAGCTATTGTTGATTTTGAGGTTAGGTATTGTTCATTCACGGAAGTGATTGATTTTATTTCGCTTATTTTTGGTCTAATGTCATCCACATATATCTGATATTCTCCGTTGTAATTTGCAACATTTTCCGCTTCATCTTTGGCTTTGATTTCATATTTCAAAGCATATTGCGAATTTGATTCTGTTAGCATAAAATTAATTGAAGCAAAGTAACATTCAAATTCATCTCCGTTTGTCCGTGTACAAGAACCCCATAGTTCTTTGTTAGAGATTTTAACTCCATTTTTTGTTATTGAGAAATTCCCGCGGACTTTAATTTCATCCATTTCTTCACGGAAGTTTATATGAGGCGTGAGTATGTATAGTTTGTTCTTCTGAAAATATGGACCAACTTTTGAACTTCCATCCTTAGTGAATAATGAAAAACTTCCAGATTCCATCTCTGGCGGTTTGCCATCAAAGCTTATACTCTTGCAAACTGGTTCCGATTCTTTTCCAAGAAAGTCTGATACAACAGCACATATTTGATTCGCTTTATTTAAATTGCCAAATTCTCGCGCAGCAATTCCGATTTCACGCTCAAAATTGCAGTATCCGCTATTTTCGTATAAGCGGTATTCGTAAACAGCGCCGTTGTTCAAAATTAATTTTAAAGTTTTAAGTCCTGCGCATTTTGTTGTGCCAACCGCAGAGTTATCAACAGATTTCAGTTTAAATCTGATTTCCTCTTCAGGTTTGACATACTTTTGTACTAAAGAAAATTCCTTTATCTCTGGCGGTTGGTTATCTAAATAAATGTTTACGATTTTTCTTGAATCTATATCTTGGTCGTAATAAACCTCGTACCTCGCATAGTCATAATTCAAAGTACCTATCTTTAAGGAACATCCATATGTTAAAGACATCACTTCTTCACACACCACACCCCCTAAATCTGTTGCGGGTGAATCATCAATTTTAAGTTTCGAAGCATCGAAATCATTAATATTGCTAATAGTTATATTAAGAATTACACCTTCCCAAAGATTTTCGATAACATTCTCAACTTTAGAGCGAGCTCCATATGCCTTTACTTCAAGGTTATATGCTATCCCAATCCTTACTGTTAAAAACAAAAGCAATACAACACTCACTAGCTTTAACCTTTTCATTCTGATCTGAACCTCATTTTAACCGCATTCTTAGATAAAATGTTTTTTAAATCCATTACTTTATTCAAAGTGTCATAATTTGTTGGCGTAGGCAGAACCGGAATCGATATCTCAACCATGTTGTTATTGTACAACTCTTCGCTTATTATTTCAACATTGTCAGAGATTATAAGTGAAACAGGATAATTTGTTAATTCTGCAGATTCCATTCTATTTAAGCAAAATGGCTCAATTCCAACAATGCATTTTCCAGGAATTGTAATCGTATCGTTATATAATACGACGGCAATAAGTTTATACCTTCCAGGCACTATATTTGCAACTTTTTCAAGTGAACCCGGGGAAGCGGACCCGTTTATTTTTAAAGAAACAATATATTTAGGATTATCAATATTATACATTATGAAAACTCCTTTTTCCTTTTTATCAAAAACATCTAAACCCCATTTTATTCTTCCCATATCAACATCTGAAAAAATGAGGGCAGATTTTCCAATTTTAACCTTGATTTCTTTTTCAGGATAAGCTGTTAAGGTAGTTACTTCAGAGGTTCTTGAAGAGATTGTCTCTTGAGGAATATAATAACCATAACTGTGAGCTTTTATCGTAAATATGCCTTCGGGCAGTGGAGTTACAAGTTCACCACCCATATTTGTTCGTCCCAATCCACAAATACTGTTTAAGGCATACAATGAAATCGGCACGTTTTCCAGAGGATTGCCAAAATAATCAACAACCTTAATTTTAAATTCATTGCCCCAGAACCTTTTATCGCAAACTCCAGTTATTTCATTGCTTTCACTCATAGTTTCAATCGAGTTGTCATCCTCGTTTTCTTGAAGCACTTGATTGTTTCGAATATTGCCTTCTAATGCAATTCTAAAAGTATATCCTTCACCGTTTAATGCTTCATCATCTTTAATCTCGACAAGTAACGGATACGAAATTTGATATGTTGTTTTATATCTGTTCATTCCAGCAATTCCCAATATGCTAAAAAGCAAATCCTGATCGTTAGGAGCAAGATTTTCAGGCAGAATAACCCCTTCCTGATTGCCAAAAGCGATAAATGGTTTCCATTTCGGATTGTAGATAAAACTAATGTTTAAATCTTGAACATTCTTATCTTTCAAGTCCCATACCAAGAACCCTTGAAGCGCTTTTCGCTCACCAGAAGTTTTTATACCAAAATCAAAATTTTTACTATGATTTACAGTTATTTGATTCATATAAATTGTTAAAATCTCTGAGATTTTTTCTCTAACATCATCAGCTTCCCACATCACAGGACTATAATCGAAAAAGCTAACATCATACATCGGGGGTAACTTGTCGGCATCCTTACCTGAGTAAATTGACAGAATATCCAACACAGACATCTCTAAAAATCTGCTTTTTGCTTCATAACCTGCAATTTCTGTAGCCACTTGCCAAATTTTTTTGAAAGGCAAATTTAATGTTGCGGAATACTCGTCTCTGTGAGTTATACTACCTTCGCCTATCTTTTCAACATCTATTGGAAACTTTAAGTTAGCTTTAACATTTTTATCTGTAAGTATCACATCTGCTGTTGGCAGATCTCTTATGTAAATGTTGTATGTGCCATCATCAACCCAGTTATTAGTAAAACATTTAAAGACATTTAATGCAACATAATCTTCAATCTGTTGTTCTATTTGAGATAATGTAGGAGCTAGCGATCCGAATCTGCAATTCTCTTCACAGAAATTATTATCTATCATAAAATACCAATAAGCGACGTGTTCGTTTTGATTAACAGGTAAAGCATAACTATTGGTAGGTTCTTCTGGATTTGTCTCAAAAATTTCACCCGTTAACCATCCACCACTATTACCAACTTTTATAAAGGCTGTTTGCAATGAATCGTACAGGCAACTCTGGATTAAATTATCAATCGGTATAGTCTTTGAATTGGAAAACAATATTTTGTCATTCCTGAAAAAGCCTTGATTTTGAACCGAAAAAACAAGAAGTACGATTATTCCTAAAACGATTACCGCAACGACAACAGGGATGGTTACAGAGGCTTTTTTCATTTTAATCAGACTTTAGTACCCAAAATTCCTACATTCGAGTATTTAAAATTTTTGTTAACCCTGAACCTCAAAGAAATCATTGAAAATTTCTTAAAATTAGCCTTCATGGGGATTTGAACCCCAGACCTGCTGCTTACGAGGCAGCCGCTCTACCGCTGAGCTATGAAGGCATTTGTGGGATGATGGAAAAATCATATAAAAATCTTCTTATTCGTGTTTTAGATTTAATAATTTAAAATCTAAAATTAAACCATTAAACCTAAAAAAGAAAAAACAAATTAAAAACTAAAATTAATTCATATCTTAAATTTTTATGTCTTTACGGATAATATCTTGCCATCGTTCTTGGAAATGCTATCGCATCTTTTATGTGCTCGAGGTTACAGAGCCATTTCACTACCCGTTCAATTCCCAAGCCGAACCCTGAATGCGGGACAGAGCCATATTTTCTCGTGTCTAAATAAAAGCCGTACTGTTCCGGCTCTTCTCCTTGATCAATAAGCCTTTTCTTAAGTTTTTCAAGGTCCGTTTCTCTTTCAGAAGCTCCAATTAATTCTCCGTTTCCTTCAGGAGCCAACAAGTCAAATCCAAGCACAACTTTTGGATTATTTGGGTCCTCTTTCATATAGAATGCTTTAATCTCTTTGGGATAATGTGTTACAATTATCGGCACATCAAACAAACTTACTAGCTTCTCTTCCTCTATAGTCCTTAAATCTTTTCCCCAAGGCACTTTCATGTCGAATTTTTTTTTAAGAGTTTCTAACGCTTTGTCGTAAGTCATTCTAACAAAAGGTTTTTCTAACACGGGTTTGAGTTTTGAGATATCTCGTTCCAATATTCTTAAATCTTCTTCATTTTTTTCCAGAACTTTTTTAACAATATGCTTTATTAATGCTTCGGCTCTGTTCTGCAAATCTTCAAAATCTTCCCATGCCGCTTCCATTTCAGCATGCCAGTATTCTGCAAGATGCCTTGAAGTTTTTGACTTCTCCGCCCTAAAACTTGGCGCAATACAAAATGCTTTCTCCAACGCAAATATGACGGCTTCAGCATGCAGTTGCCAAGTTTGTGCCAAATACATCTTTTTGTCAAAGTATTTGACTTCAAACAGAGTTGAACCACCCTCGCATTGCGTTGATTGAATTATTGGAGACTGTGTTTCATAAAATCCCTCAGACAAAAAGTATTCCCTGATGGCTTGAAATACCGTGCACCTTACTTTTAACACGGAAGTCATTTTTCGGCTTCTAATCCAAAGATGTCTAACATCATCAATGAAATCCCTGCTTAAATCCTTGGTTATTGGAAACATAGGACTTTTTCCGATGATTTCTATATCTGAAACCTGAATTTCATAACCCGTTGGCGCTTTTTCTTGTTTAATTACTTTACCTCTCACAAACACAGATGCTTCAATATCAGCATATTTCTTAATCGTAATCCATTTTTCTTGAGGAAACGAGTTTTTGTCTAAAACACACTGAACAATGCTTGAAGAATCCCTTACTACAATGAATGCAAAGTTCTTTGTTTTTCTTTCCCGATAAACCCAACCATGTATTTCGACATCCTGGCCTACTCTCTTTGAAACTTCTTTTATTCTGATGAAATTATCCCACATTTTTGTCAAACCTCTCTTTTTTGATTTTAATTTTTTTATAATTTTTTAAGATAATTTTCGCGTTTTTAACAAACAGAAAAAAGTTTGTTGTGATTTTTGATGGAACCATAACTATCAATTGTTAGAATTCGTACTTTTATTAATTATGGGAAATACGTTTATCTGAAAAAAAGGTATCACTTTGCTCACACCAGGAATATCAACTGAGAACATAT
>CAYLQM010000004.1:22184-46800 GCA_964386095.1 uncultured Methanosarcinales archaeon | reverse complement strand
AAAGCTCTAACTGGGACATCTAGAGGTCCGGGGTTCAAAGCCCCGCGCCGGCACTGCGCTTTTTCTTGTTTGAAATGATAAATAACTTAAATGAGTGAATTTTTCACTTAATCGGTGAAACTATGGATAATCCGTTTCAACCTATTTTTATCTTGCCTGAAGGTTATCAAAGGATGAGTGGAAGAACTGCATTGCGTAATAACATTGCTGCAGCAATTGAGGTTGCAGAGACAATAAGAACGACGCTTGGCCCTAAGGGAATGGACAAGATGTTGGTTGATTCTCTTGGCAATGTTACAGTTACCAATGACGGAGTCACTATCCTTAAAGAGATGGAGATAGAACATCCTGCTGCTAAAATAATCGCAGACATTGCTAAAACTCAGGAAGAAGAAATTGGTGATGGCACCACTACAGCAGTCATATTTGCTGGAGAGTTGTTAAAACAAGCTCTTGATCTTATAGACCAGAATGTTCATCCCAGCGCTATAATCAAAGGTTTTCGCATAGCTAGTGAGCAATCTTTAATTTTGTTAAATCAAATTGCTAAAGAAGTGGATGTAGAGAATGATGAATTGCTGAAAAAAGTTGCGACCACAGCTATGACCGGCAAAAATGCTGAACTGGCAAAGGAACATTTGTCTGAGGAGGTTGTAAAAGCAGTAAGACTTTTATCAAATTCTTCGGATTTGAAACGGGAAAATGTTAAGATTGTCGCAAAAGAAGGTGACTCCATACTTGATACAAAAACTATTTTTGGCATTATTCTTGATAAGGAACGGGTTCATAAGGGAATGCCTGAAAAAATTGAAAAGGCAAAAATCGCTCTTCTTGACACTCCTTTAGAGATTAGAGATTTGGATATTGATGCGAAAATTCAGATTACAGAGCCAGATAAAATACAGGAATTTCTTAACATGGAAGAGCATATACTCACGGAGATGGTTAATAAAATTGCTGAGAGTGGAGTTAATGTTGTTTTTTGCCAAAAAGGTATTGATGAAATTGCGCAATTCCTGTTGGCAAGAAAAGGGATATTAGCTGTTAGAAGAGTTAAAAGAAGCGATTTAGAGTTTTTAGCCAAAGCAACCGGTGCACAAATTGTTACCAACCTGTTGCAATTGAATCAGGATTGTTTAGGAACCTCAGAGATTGTTTATGAACAAAAGGTTGGCGACGAAAATATGATTTTTGTTGAGGGGTGTAAAAATCCTAAGGCAGTTACTATTTTAGTAAGGGGAGCAACTGAGCAAGTTGTTGAGGAGGTTAAACGAGCTTTAGAGGATGCCGTTGGTGATTGTATCTCAGTCATAAAAAGTGGTAAGGTTGTATCTGGAGCAGGGGCTTGCGAGATTGAATTAGCTTTAAGACTAAAAGAGTTTGCTTCCAAATTCAAAGGGAAAGAACAGATAATTATAGAATCGTTTGCTAATGCTGTTGAGGTCGTCCCTAAAACTCTTGCAGAAAATTCAGGTTTTGATTCAATTGAAAAACTTGGAAAATTGAGAGGCGCTCACAAAAAAGGCAGACTTTATGCAGGATTTGATGTTAAGTCTGGCAAGGTTATAGATTGCTTGGAAATTGGAATTATTGAACCTTTAAAAATTAAAGTGCAAGCTTTCAACTCGGCTTCAGAAGTAGCAAACTTGATTTTAAGGGTGGATGATGTCATTTCAGCAGGAAAGAAGGTCAAAACTGAAAATAATGAAAACGAGAAGGTTAAGCAGTAATTCTGATTTTTCAGGTCTGATTTGATTTTTAAAATGCTCACAATTGTTGGATTAGATCCAGGAACTACCCTTGGTTTAGCAATTCTTGATTTAGATTCTAATGCAGTCTGTTTAGATAGTTATAGAGTGCATGATTTAAAAACAGTTATCAACAAAATTTTTGAGTTTGGAAGACCGTTAGTTCTTGCTACTGATAAAGTTAAAGTTCCTGCGTTTATTCAAAACTTAAGTTCAAAGGTGGGTTTGAAGGTTGTTACTCCAAAGTACGATTTATTGCTTAAGGAAAAAAATGAAATTAATCGAATCTATGGAAATTTGGCAGCGAATTCTCATGAACGTGATGCGTTAGCTGGAGCGTTCTTAGCCTATAAATCTTTGAGATTTACAATAGAAAAGGTTCGAAAAGGCGCTCCTGAAGAAAAGTTTGAAAATGCTCTTTTTCAGGTTATAACCAAAGAACAAAACTTGTCTTCTGTTCTGAAATTACTTTCTAATCAAAAGATAAAGCAAAACAACAAAACTTTTTTCAGGTCGAAAAGTGAAACAGAAAAACAAAAATTAAGTAACAGGATTTCTGAGCTTAAAAGTCAAGTTAGACTATTAAAATTTGAGATGTTTGAACTTAAATCAAAAATTAAAGAAAAAGAATTGAAGATTAAATCTTTAAATAGAGAGATTCATTCAAAAGTTTATTCAGAGTTGGAACGAAAACATAAGGATTTAATTAAAGTGATAAGTGATAAAGAATCAGCACTCAAGATTTTTTCAGAAAAAATTAAAGTTCTGGAAGAAAAGCTTAAACATTTAACCTTGATTCTGTCTTCTGATGTGCTCGTAGTTGTGCCAAAGTTAGTTTCATTGAAAAATGAAAGTCAAGTTTCGGGCAAGTACCTGTTTGTTAAGAATTGTCTTGTTGACGAATCTATTATTAATTCTTTGTTGCAGAAGGGATGTTATGTTTTAACAAGGAATCGTAAACTAAACTCATTAGTTTATGTGGATAAGATTTTGTATGAAGCTGACGAGTTCGTAATCTTGCGCTTAACTGATTTAGAGAAAGCGATAAAGTCAAGAACCCAAATAAGAAGTTTATCTAAACTTTTTGAAGATTATCGAAAAAACAGGAACAAAAAAGGCAGTTTTTTCTCTGATTAGACAATTGAAATGGTGTTTACTTGCTTTCTTCCTTGAGTTTTTTTAACGCTTCTTCAATGGTTAATTTTGTTTGTATTCCGGTTTTCAAATCTTTTAAACTAATTAAATTCCCTTCTTCGATGAAAATGACTTTAGAAAATTGCTGTTCGTTAGCAAGTTTAAGCTGTTTCTTCAAGTTTCTTTTCATTAAATCTATATCGCAAACAATACCTTCTTTCCGCAACTTGTTGACAACCTTAAAGCAGGTTTTTATTTGTTCTTCATTTAAATAACATATCAAAACCTTGTTTTCTTTAGTTAGCAATAGCTTTTTTAATTCAGGATTCTTATCGATTATGTCAATTATTCTCTCAATTCCAAAAGAGATACCTACCGCAGGCGTTCTAATCCCTGAAAGCAATTCTACTAAAGAATCATATCGGCCGCCACCATTTATCGAACCGATTTCTGGGAAATTATTTAAGCGTATCTCAAATATTGGACCGGTATAGTAATCAAAACCACGTGCAAGAGTGAAATCAATTGAAATCTTGTCGTAGAAATCAAGTTCGCTTGCAAATTCAAGAATCTGTTTTAATTCCTGAATCCCTTTTTTAGCTAATTCGCTTTTAGTCCTCTTGTTGAGTAATTCAAGTTTGTTTAGGTTATCCTTTTCCCCAAAAGGCAACACCGCTTTTATTTTTTTGAGCAATTCTTTATCAAAACCATTTTTGAGAAGTTCTTTTTGAATTCCGCTCTCATTAATTTTATTTGATTTATCGAGGATTCTGATAACTTTTATAATCTGCTCATTTGTCAATCCAAATTGTTCTAGGATGCCTTGCAAAATTTTCCTATTGTTTAAGATTACCTTGAACTCGGATAATCCGAATTTAGTTAGAGTTTGATTGACAATAGATAACAATTCAACTTCACACAACACGCTCTTGGAACCAAAGATATCTAAATCCATCTGCATGAATTCACGATACCTGCCTTGCTGAGGGTTTTCATAACGCCATACCTTGCCATAAGAATACGCTTTAATCGGTTTTTTGAGTTCTGGATGCGCGGCGATAATTCTGCTTAATTGGGTAGTTAAATCAAATCTTAGTCCGATTTTCCTTCCGCCTTTGTCTTTAAAGGTATAGATTTCGTTTTCAATTTCCGGACCGCTTTTTTTGGTTAGGGTTTCAAAATGCTCTATAGCTGGCCCTTCCCATCTCTTGAAATTCGCTTTTTCAATAACTTCTTCAATAATCTTAATAACCTGTTTTCGTACTTCCATTTGGCCTGGCGGAAAATCTCTTGTGCCTTTTGGACCTTTTAATTCTTTCATCATTTTTTCAGAAATGATTTTTACTTTATTAAATTTTGGTTAAACGATTGTGTTAAGTGTTTATGAATGCTTGAAGCAACCGAGAAACAAATTCTCAACCGTTTTGAAATCAAAATTTAATTTGAATTAATGACTCTTTCCAATTCCTTTACAAATGTTTTTACTTCTTTCGCAACATTTTTTTTAAAGAAGACCTTTTCTGCGATTACTTTGCCATCGCAAAGGTTATGCATTTGGTTCAAACATTTTCCAGCTCGCCCGGCGCAGGTAACAAAAAATGCGCATTTTTTTATTTTTCCTTTGTTTTTTGTTAGATATGTTCTAACTGCCGGCGTGATACGACCGTTCCACACTGGAGTACCTATAATTATAAGGTCATATTCATCTGCATCCTTTGTGAAGGTTATATCGGTAGGTTTTCCACGAGTTGCATCGTATCCTGCTCTAAGGAATCCAAGGAGGCCTTTTCTTGATTTTTTATCAATAATTTGATCCATGTCAGCTTTGAGAGCGTTTGCTATCATTTCAGCAGTTTTTCTTGTATGACCGTCCCTGGAATAGAACATTATTAGAATTTTCATTGCATCCTTCATTTTTTGTTTTGTCAGATTTTATTTGTTTCATTTTTAGGTTTAAATCTTTATTAAAATTTTGCTTAATGAGCACCTTTCGTTTGTTAAACTTTCGTAGTTAAACTCAAAAAAGAAAAAATTTAAAAATCAGGCATTTACCCGTTCAGATAGGAAAATGTCATCAGAAGTCAAGTTTTTTAATAGATGGGGTATTGAAGGAATTGAAGTTGAAGATCCAGGTTTAAGGGCTTATATAACTCTAACTCCAAGATTTGTGCCTAAGACTGGTGCAAGATATGCTGGTTTAAGATTCTACAAGTCAAAAATTTCCATTGTGGAAAGATTGATTAACAAGCTGTTCGTGCCGGGTCATCGAGGAAAAAAGCATAAACTTACATCAGGTCACGCAGTGGGCAAGACCTCAAATGCTTATAATGCTGTGTATCAAGCATTAGAAATTTTAGAGCAAAAAACTGGCGAAAACCCTATAAAAGTTCTTGTTAAAGCAGTTGAAAATGCGGCACCTCGAGAGGAAATTGTTTCAATTGAATATGGTGGCGCAAGATATCCTAAAGCAGTTGAATGTGCCCCTCAAAGGAGGGTTGATTTGGCTTTAAGAAATTTTGTGATAGGAACTTATAATAGGAGCTTTAAGTCTAAAAAGAATTTGGCACAATGCTTGGCTGAGGAACTGCTGGCAGCATATAAACTGGAACCAAGTTCGTTTGCAATCTCTAAAAAAGTTGAGTTGGAAAAACAAGCTGATGCATCCAGATAATGGATTTTAATTATTTTCCTTCTTTATCTTTGTTATATGATTTGTATTTTGCTTCGGTCATTGCTTTTTTCGGCTTTAATCTTAAAACCGTAGATGATAAGATAGTTCCATAAAAATCCAGGCCTTTTGACCAATCTCACAACAAAACCGTGCTTCTTGAATTGTTGCTCCAATCTTTTATCGTTGCTTAAGTACGGTGGGTTTGGTAAAAAACCAAAAAGGTCGCAGAATTCCACGAAATAAACCTGTCCGAAATCTTTAAGCTTGATTCTAACTTTGTTTAGAAAGGAGTCCAAATCAGAAATTGAATCGAGAATGTTATTAAAAATTAAAACATTAGCAGTGCCTTGAAACGCGAGTTCTAAATTTTTGTCGCACAACAAATTGACCTGTGGAACTAAAACATTTTGTTTCCTGTTGATTTTATAAATCCTCTTTTTGACAATCTCCAAATTCTTTTCAGATTGATCTACGGCTATAATCCTGGTGGAAATTGTGCTATTTTTTATCAATTCCTGTGTAACTGTGCCTACTCCACAACCATACTCGACAATTGTCTTTTTATTAAAATCACCAATTAATGTTATTATTTCTTTTCTTACCCTCTTTGGTAGATTTACTGATTCAAACAAAAGATAAGTTTTTCTCAGATGTTCATTAAAGAATGATTTGATGTCAGCATTATTATAAAACAGCATTAATAAGTAGAAAGGAAAGCCAACCAATATAAAAGAGATTGCAACATCAAATAAAATGTGAGCGTTTGGTTGGAATCTTACCCAAATTATTAAGATGATTATTAGGATAAAAGTGGTGACGATAGGTCCAAGTTTGCCAAGGGGCGCTTTGAAAGGTCTTTCTAAAGCAGGCTTTTTAATCCTTAGATATGTCACTGCAATTAACATGGTGCCAATCATGGCAAAGCTTAATGGCATGAGGATCTGAACTAAAGTCTGATATCCTGATTTAGTTAAACCAATTATGGTGAATAAAATCATAATGATGCTTTGGAAAACTATAGCACGGTATGGTGTTTTGTATATTGGATGGACTTTATTTAACTGGGGAATAAAGACCCTGTCTCGCGCCATTGCCATGAGCAACCTTGGAGCGCTTACAATCCAGTCTGCAGCAGAACCCAGGATGCTTAAAAATATCAAAATTGAAAACAGCTTTACTCCGCTATTTCCAAAAAATCTTAAACCAACGTCCTGATAAACCCAGCCGGGGTTTTCAGATTGCAATTTTGTATTGCTTAAACCTGCAACTCCAAAGAAACCAATTATAGCAATTAGGGAAATTATAGAGATTACAGACAAAATTATCTGAGCGAGTATTACGGCTTTTGGGACGACCTTTGATGGATTTTTAGTTTCTTCAGATAACGAAAAAACACTTTCCATTCCCAAGAAAATATCGGCAATGAATATTAAGGTTATAAACAAGTTAGTAAAATTCGTTTTTGGTGTGTTTGAGAGAAAAAAAGGATTAAAATTTGAAACCGAAAATTGACCTGAAAAGAAAATTAAACCAATAACAACTAATATTAGCACTAGTTGTATTATGCCGAAAACCATAACGAATTTTGAACTGAATTCTATTCCCCTAAAAGCTACAAAATTGAAGATTACAATTATCAAAATGCCTAAACCTATCTTGAAAAGGTTTGCTTCAATGGGAATTCCGAATACAAAAATTACTGGTTGCTGAAAAAAGTATTGTAGAGCTGATACAATGAGCATTGCTGTAGTGAGATTTCCAATAATCCATTCCGTCCACCCAATCAAGAACCCTATGAATTGGTTATATGCCTGTTTAGCAAATTCGTATACGCCACCGATAGAAGGGAACATGCTGGCGAGCTCTGCGAAATAAAACACAATTATCAAACCAAGAACACCAACCAGAGTCCAAGCAATTAATGCGCTTCCTCCGCTCATTTGAACACTAATTGCTGGAACAAAAAATATGCCTGAACCCATTACAGAAGTTATAGCAAGAATTATCAAAACAGGCAAATTAAGGGATTTTTTTAATTCTGACTCTGAAGTTTTCATTCTTTATGCCTTTGCAGACTCGTTGAATTTTTAATTCTTGTGATATTTTGTGTTGATTTTAAATCTCTTAGGGAGTTAAGAGTTTTTAGTTTTTTGTTAGCATTTTTAAGTCTTAATAAAAAAACTTTTTAAAGGTTGTATTAAAATACGCTTATTGTAATGAAATATACTTTAGTTATTGCGGAGAAACCCAGTGCTGCTAGGAAGATTGCAACATTCTTGGGTTCAGGTGAAGTTGAGACTGTTAAAGATGGAAAGGTTTCATATTATAAGCTAGAACATAATGGTAAACCCGTTGTTGTTGTAGCCGCAGCAGGCCATCTTTATTCTCTTGCCGAGGATGTTAAAACTCAGGGATATCCTGTATTTAATATTAAATGGTTTCCTTTGCATGAGATAAATAAACAGATGAAGCATACAAAGCATTTTCTTGAAGTAATCAAGAAGTTGGCTAAAGGCGCTTCTGATTTTGTTATTGCATGCGATTATGATATCGAGGGGGAGGTGATAGGCTATAATATTCTTAGATTTGCTTGCGGTCAAAATGATGCTAAACGAATGAAATTCTCTACTTTAACAAAGCAGGAGATAATCTGTGCATTTGAAAACGCCATGCCAACTCTTGATTGGGGGCAGGTTAATGCGGGATTAGCAAGACATACTATTGACTGGTTCTACGGGATAAATCTTTCTCGCGCATTGATGAATTCTATTAAGAAAGCGGGTATTTTTAAGGTTATGAGTATTGGTAGGGTTCAGGGCCCAACTCTTAAATTAGTAGTTGACAGAGAAGAGAAAATCAGGAATTTCAAGCCGAAGAAGTATTGGGAACTGTATGTTGTTGGGAAAATCAATAAGCAGAACATTAAAGCTCAGCACATTAATGGAAGATTTGATGATAAACAAAAAGTTGAGGAGATTCATAACAAAATTGCGAATAAAGATGGAATTATTTCACAGGTTAAAACTTCTTCCAAAAAAGTTCTGCCGCCCACACCGTTTGATCTTACGACTTTGCAAACTGAAGCTTATTCCGCGTTTAGGTTTAGTCCAAAAAGAACATTAGAGTTAGCACAACAGCTTTATCTTTCATCTTACATCTCTTATCCAAGAACAAGTTCTCAGAAACTTCCGTCATCCATCAATTTTAAATCCATTCTTAAAAACCTATCATCAATTAAAAATTATTCTTCGTTAATTCAAAACCTGTTGAAAAAAACAAAGTTAATGCCACGCAACGGGAAAAAGGATGACCCTGCGCATCCTGCAATTTATCCAACCGGTGTTGTTCCGAAGAATCTTACACAGGATTTGATGAAACTTTACGACTTGATTGTGAGAAGATTTCTGTCAACTTTTTCTGATCCAGCTATTAGAGAGACTTTATTTGCATCAATAGATATTGAAAACGAAATTTTTACATTTAGCGCAACACGAACCAAGGAGAAAGGTTGGTTTAAAATTTATGAGAAATTTATCAAATTTGAAGAATCATCATTTGTTGAAATTGAAAAGGGGGACATCTTTTATAACGAAAAAACTCTGCTTGAAGAAAAAGAAACCAAACCGCCCAAAAGGTTTACCCAATCTTCCCTGATTAAAGAAATGGAAAAGCATAATCTTGGGACTAAAGCAACAAGAGCTCAGATAATAGATACGCTTTACCAACGTGGTTATATTGTAAATGATCCGATTCAAGCTACAGACTTTGGTGTTGCTACCATAAGCATCTTAAAGAAATATTCGCCAAAAATCGTGGATGTTAAATTAACAAGCCATCTGGAAGAACAAATGGAACTGATTCGCGGGAGGAAAAAAAATGCAGATTCGCTTATTGAGGAGTCTAAAGGCGTATTAAAACAAATCTTGGATGATTTTAAAACCAAAGAGAAACTTATAGGGGCAGAGTTGAAACAGTCTTTTATAGAAACCAATCGAAAAGCAAAATCATTTGGTAAATGTCCTTTATGCAAGGATGGTACTTTAGTTTTGAGGGATGGCAAGTTTGGTAGATTTTTGGCTTGCAGTAATTACCCAAAATGTAAATTTACTCTCAGCATACCAACTACTGCCACAATTAAGCCAACAGATAAGGTGTGTGAGGCTTGCGGTTATCCTATTGTTAAACTACATTATGGGAAAAAAAAAGCTGTGCTTTCATGTATTAACCCAAAATGCCCAACAAAAACAAAGTCCGAAAATGAAGAAAATGCATTGAGGGAAGAAGCAAAACGGAAAAAATGTAGTAAATGCGGCGCGCCATTAGTTCTCAGAAAAGGATTACACGGTTATTTTTTTGGTTGCTCGAATTATCCAAAATGCAAATATATTGAGCACATTGAAAAAAAGAATTAATATTCTGTTCTTGCTCTTTAAAGAACGTGGGGCAGCGGGGATTTGAACCCCGGACACCATGGTCTTCAGCCATGTGCTCTCCCAGGCTGAGCTACCGCCCCTTACAGAATTCAGAGGGAAAAATCTGATTTATAAATCTTTTTGTTTATTTTTTAAGGCAATGTTCTTCTCTTTGTGTTGAGAACGCCCCATTCTATGCTAAGTATGATTAAGCCAATTAGCATAAATGGGATGGTCAAATCTAATGGAATCTTGCCTTTTTCAGTTTCAACGATTTCTTTTAATCCTTCTCCTAAGTCTTCTTTTGTTTCGGCTCTGAAGAATTTTCCACCCGTTTGTTCAGCAACCTGTTTTAATTGTTCTTCATCAAGTTTGGTAAAACCGTCGGGGATAAATTTACCACCTTCTTTTGTTCCTATGCCGATAGTATATACAGGAATCTTCAGTTTGTTGGCGTAGTAAACAGCTTGCTCTATCTCCGTACCGACCGTGGACCTGCCGTCAGTTATAAGGATGATCGCTCCGGGCTTTATCTCGGTTTGAAGTATGTTTGCTGATGTTATGATGGCCTCTCCTAAATCTGTTCCAGCGATGTTTAGGATGTCAATGGAATCTATTTTGGATAACAGTTTTTCATAATCATCTGACAGTTCTGAAACAATTATTGAAGAGCCCGCAAAGGATACAATCCCAACCTTGGATCCGGTAGATTTTAATCGATTTATTAAAAATTTGCTATGACTTTTAGCAACTTCAAACCTGTTAGGATTTATGTCGTCAGCAAGCATTGAACTTGATGAGTCTATTGCTAACACATAATTCCTGTTTGCGACATCACCTTCATACCACATTACAGGATGGCACAAAGATAATATTATAAAAGTAAGTGTTAGCAATCTTAAAATAAGCAAATCCAAAGATAAGCTGATTTTGTTTGTTTTTGGTTCGTTCTTGTCTTCGAACACAACTCTCTTTAGGACTTCAAAGTTTGCGAATAAAAAAGCTTTTTCCTTAACTTTTATTGAGACGAACATGTGGGTAATTACAATCCAAACTAAAACTACTAAGAACCATAAAAATTCAGCGTTTTGAAATGCAATTTGTATCATTTTAATTTCTAGCGAAAAATAATTTGAGTTTTTTATCAAACGGTTCTGTAGTTTTAATCTCTAAAAGATTTCCACCAAGAGCTTTTAACTTTTTTATTATGTCCTCTTTTTGTTTGATAACCTCTTCTTTAAACTTTTCATATGTGTTCCATGTGTTGATTTTAACAGTTTCTGTTGTGTAAGGACCACTTAGCACTAATTCCCCAAATTCTTTCGGGATTTCATCATCTCTTGGATCTCGTATCATGATCCCCATGATTTTTGAATATTTGCCAAATCCTGCAAGAAGGGAGTTCCAATTATCCGGGAAACCAATAAAATCTGAAACAATTACAATTACTCCAGGTTTAGTCATGGCTCCTTTTAAAGCGCTAATCGCTTTTTCCAAGTGAAGTTTGCCAAAATAATTCTTTGGATCTGATAAAACCGAAACAATCTTATTAAACTGCGCTTTTCCTTGTTTAGGGGGCAGAAACGCTTTAACTTCTTCGTTAAAGGCAATTAGACTAACATTGTCACCCACCTGAATCGCACCAAAAGCAAGGTTAGCAATTACTTCTGCAGCAAATTCGCATTTGAGTTTGTCTGTTGAGGAAAAACACATGCTGGTGCTCGTGTCAAACAAAATATATATATCCAGATTACGTTCTTCTTTATACACTCTTACTAAAAGTTGTTGCGCCCTCAAACTTGCTTTCCAATCAATCATTGATGCATCATCTTGAGGCAAATAATCCCTGAAACCATCAAAGTCTAAACCTCTACCTTTGAAGTGAGTTCTATATTCACCAGTAAATTCTCCAAAAACGTTCTTTTTACTCTGAATATCCAATTTTTTAACCAAGGGCTTTACATTTACCCTTATTTCTTTTAACATGAGAATCACTGATAACTTGATTTAATGCAGTTTTTAGGGTACAGGTATTTTATTGATAATCTCTTCGATTATGTCAAAAGGTGTGATGTTGTTAGTTTCTCCTTCAAAGTTAACTGCAATCCTGTGATTTAGTATGTGCTTAGCAACTCGCTTTACATTGTAGGGAGTGACATAATTCTTGCCAAAAACTGTAACCGCATCAACTTTGCTGCTGAGATAAAATGCGATAGACGCTCTAGGAGAAGCACCATATAACAAGTATTTCCCTGATTTTATTTTATATTTGTCAGGATTTCGTGATGCATCTACGATTTTTACGATATACTCTTTTATGCGATCATCAACAAAAACATTCTTGAATTTTTCCTGCAATTCTAAAACACGGTCTGCTGAAGAAACTGCCTTTAAGTTGTATTCTTCAAATTTTCTTGAAGTAATGTTTGTGTCGAGAATGTTTTTCTCTTCTTCTAATGAAGGATATCCAATAAAAATCTTAAACAAAAATCTGTCTAATTGAGCATCCGGTAACGGATAGGTACCTAAACTTTCTAATGGGTTTTCTGTAGCTAAAACGAAGAAAGGTTTTGGTAATTCGAATGTCTCTTTAGCAATTGTTGCCTGTTTTTCCTGCATCGCTTCTAAAAGAGCTGATTGAACCTTTGGCGGCGCTCTATTGATTTCATCTGCCAGAACAATATTCGCAAAGATTGGTCCCTTCAACACATAAAACCCGCGCCCTTCTTCATATGTAGTTATGCCAATGATATCAGTAGGTAAAAGGTCTGGAGTAAACTGAATCCTTGAGAATTTTACTCCTAAAACCTTGGCGATAGTTCTTGCCAGCAAAGTTTTTCCTAAACCTGGGACGCCTTCGATAAGAACTGAACCATTGGATAAAAGACAGGTGATAAAATTATCAATAATGTCTTGTTGACCTATGAATACTTTGCTAATTTCTTTCTTGATTAAATCCACTTCATCCTTTATTTTCTTGGCTTCCTCTTTTGTTATTGATAAAACCATACGATTTTATTACACCTGTTTCCTTTTAAATCTGTTTTTTAACGAATGAGAAATAACAAATTTTTAAAAGAGAATCTTAACAACTAATAGAGGATGTTTAACCGAAAGCGAATTAAATCACAATCTAATGAAGATCCCTTTGATTCTTTCTCATTGGAACTGTCAAACTTGAGAAAAAGGTTTAAGGATTTGGATTCTGAAAAACTTAAAATAAATATTTTTCACGTTATTCGAAGATTCTATTCTAAGTTTTTACACATAAAATACTCTACAACCTTTGAAGAAATCAATCGCGAAATAAAAAATAAAAAGAATTTGGCATATGCCATAAAACAAAAGATGATTAATTTTAATGAGAAGATTACTTCATTAGAATACTCACCTGAAATTCTTGATAAGAACACTATCTCTTCTATACTTGATGAAATGTTAGTTATTTTGAACCAGCTTCACTTACAAAGGGATGCTGTTAAGAAAAGAACTGTTTCAGGAGTTAAGAAAAATAGTCTTCTGACGCTTCTGTTCAAAGCCATTCATCGCAGGGCAACCAAAGTGGATGCTCAAAAGATGATTATAAAAGCCTATTCTTTTTTAGACTTGAACAGAATTGAGGATGCTGAAAAAACGTACAATAAAATCAAACATTTGTATAATTTTCTTTCAGAATCTGACCAACGAGAAGTAAAAGGGGATATCCTAAATCTTT
Organism: uncultured Methanosarcinales archaeon; assembly: GCA_964386095.1. Lineage (GTDB taxonomy): Archaea > Nanobdellota > Nanobdellia > Woesearchaeales > JASKKU01 > JASKKU01. The sequence continues at coordinate 33,120 of CAYLQM010000004.1, read as the reverse complement.
TTCTGGATATAAAGCGAGCTAAACAAAAATAATTTAAAGACAGAATAAAGGTCAAACTTTATAAAAACATAAAACAAAGAGTAGTTTACCTTTTTGGATGATGTGTTAACCAATAAATTATAATTAAAAGCAATACGAACGAAATCCCAATTATAGTTAACAAGATGAAAGTGTTGTTTTTTAATGAAACTTCAAACTCAATCGGCTTTTGTTCAACCTTTATTTCCTCATTTTTTTCTGTACTCACCAAGTATTTGCATGCTTCGATAGTTGAGTGAAGCAATTGTTCTGCCGCAGAGTATTTCCTTTGATTTATTAAACTCTCAGCTTCATCGACCATTTCATTTAATTCTAAACACACTTCATTTGATTCTAAGAGGTCCTTTGTAAAAGACACCTTGGTGTATAATTGTGAAGAATTGTGTTCCCCCTTTTCAAGTGTGCTCATGATAATCTTGGCAGTGTCATTAAACGGAGGATCTTGAATTTCTGCAGATATTAAAATATCAAAACCGCCATAGATGTTCCTCGTTGTAACAATTAATTCGCTTTTTTCTTCGCTTTGAGATTTAATAACTTTAAAATAATCTTGTGTGAAGAATATGTCAACATCATCTCTGGAACTGTTCGCATACAATCTCACTTCGTTCAGAGTTTTGTTTCCGTAGTTGTCCAAAGTAATGGGGACGATAATGGAGTCATTTGGATACAATGTTATTTTCTCCGGAACTATTAGGTTAAAGGATTCGTATCTGGGCACTTCCTTTTCAACGATTTTTTCTTCATATTGAATTTCAGTTTTTGTTTTTATTTTATATTCAATTCGGGTTCCAACTTCGGAAGGTCTTTCTAAGATGTTTATGGGGAACAGGTCATTTACTTTTTCTCCATATTCATCTTTTACACTTACGTTCATGTTTGTTGTGCCCGCAAAATAACTGGGTGTGGTCAAATAAAGCCAGCCAGTATTCGGCCAGGGTTCTACATTGGGGTCTGGGGATACTTCTATTCCTGGGAGCACTGAACTTGCATTGAAACTGAGTTTATCATCTTTGTCAGGGTCATAAACAAAATCAGGGAGATAAATCCATTGAGATTGATCTATACCTTGGAAGACATTTACTATTTTGGGTTTATACGAAAATATTACGCCGTTCAGTTTAGGACTTTCACTAGAACAATTTGTTCTTAGGTTCGCTTTTATCTGCCAATATTTTGAATCTGTTGAAACATTAAGAGCGGTTTCATTCAAATCAAAGATTTCAATACTCCAACCAGACCATGTGAGATCTTCGATAAATTCCGGAGTTGGATTGTTTGTTGAAAATCTGTATTGATAGGAAACTGAAGTATTGCAGGATGGCGTATTAATTATGTTTTCTGCGTTTAAGGATATGCTTGGCTCTTTGAAATCGGTAGTCTTAAATGAAATCATTGGAAATATTACTGAACCTTCCGTTGTGTAGTTTTCATCATTTTTCAGCAGTTCAATTTTCAAGGAGCTCGAATTAAACACTGTATTATTAAATGTACTTTCGTTTAACCAGTCTAAATCCATTGAAGAGTTAAATATCTTTTTTAACATGAGTGGTTTCCTGTTTCTGTTGGTGACATAAATGCTCCAGAACGTGGAGTTGCTTTTATTATGCTCATCGGTTACATTAACTATTAAGGAATGTAATCCTTCAGAATACCACCCTGGTTTGTATGAATAATTCTGCGAAGTTGATACGAGAACGTCATCTAAAAAATAATTATAGCTTAGAACTTCACCTTCGGGATCGGTAGCATTTACTGAGAACAGAATTTCATCCATCTCATAGAGACCGATAGAACTGTCTGAAGGTTTTTTGTTATTAATTGTTGGTGCACGATTTTCCGGTATGATGTCTATGGTTAAAACCTTCGAACTGTTTGATTTGTAATCTGAAGCGGTTAATAGGATTTTGTGAAGTCCAAGTTTGCTTGAATCTGCGAAAAATGAAGCATTATAGTAGGTGTTGTTTATTTGAGTTAAATTGAACCAAGATGTGTCATTCATTGTTAGATTTATAGAATCATTTTCTTCGTCGTATAGGAATATCTTAATGGACACGTTTGTGTTAGTTTCAGCAGTGATGTTTAAAGTGCTTGTGTTGAGAATAATTGGTGCGTCATTTTTTTCACTTATGTTTATTAACACTGTTGTAGAATTGGAATCATTCCACTCATCATAAGCTGTGAGTGTTAAGTTTATTATCTGAGATTGATTTCTGGTGAAGTTCACCTCACCACTTGTTTGATTGATAAAGATGCTTGAATCGTTTATACTGAAAATTATTGAGTCATTCTCAGGGTCTGTTGCATTGAAGTTGATGTAACACGGACTGTCTTCTTCACAAATGAAATCTTGACGAAGATTCGTAAACCGAGGCGGATGATTTATTTTAACTGAGAAGATTACATCCTGCCAATCGCATAGCATGTATGGGTCGCAAACGCTGATATTGACTAAATAATCGGCAACGTTTAATGAGACATTTGTTAAATTGATTATACCTGAAGAACTTATATTGATTTCGCTTGAATTGCTTAAAAAATTCAAAGGGTCATTATCGGCATCAGTTGCATTAACTTTAAGGAAGTAACTCTTATTAACTCTAAGTTGTTGAGGAGACTCGATGTTTTGAAGAACTGGGGGGTTGTTTACATCAATGATTTCAATGTGCATGATACAACTTGAAGATGAATTCCAGACATCTGTAATTGTTATATTAACAGAATAATTTCCAACGTCATTATCTGTTGGTGTAAAGGTAGCTGATGCATAAGTGTTGTTTATTTTAGTTATATCGAAAAGCGTAGTATTGTCTGAAACACTAATATCATCACCTTCAAGATCAAAATATCCGATTTCTACAAGAGTATTGTTGTTTTCATATGTGGTTATGTTATTACATTTTGTAAACACAGGTGGCTGGTTTATTATGATTGTTAGGTTAAAGATTGCGCTTGTTTCCATGCTGGTATTGTCAATAACCGTGATGTTAATGCGATGTAAACCTGCATCACTAAAGTCAGGTGTAAAACTGATTTCGCCATTGAGGGAATCTATTTCAAACAGGGATGTATTGTCATAATAAGTTATATCATCTCTGTCAGGATCATATGCGTCAATTTTGTAATAGAATGGAAAACCAGCGATGGCAGTCTGATTAGTCAAGTTCTCTATTCTTGGCGCGTCAGGAATTGGATTTATAATAATAGTTAAGTTTTCACTTTGATTTTGGGATTTCCCATCGCTTACATTAAAGCTCACGTTAATTATTCCAAACCAATCCTCTGGTGGAGATATTGACAGATTTTTATTGACATTATCAACGAAAGCCCATGAAACTGAAGATGTGAAATTTAAATCTGTATCATTTGTACCACATTCAACCAAATCAGGGTCGGTAAAGTAATCATACATGTTTAATGCATTAAGCAGGGTTTCATCTTCATTAAGGGTTATGTTTTCAGGGAACGAGTCGTTCTGATAAGGTGGACGGTTCACATCATTAACCTGAATGCTCCAAGAGAATTCGTCTTTTTCTCCGCTTTTATCTTTAACTTCTATAGTTAAGGGCCATACGCCTGCACTGCAAAAATCAAAGAATTTGCTGTAATTCGAAAATGTGTTTTTTGTGTTTGCTTCCAATTTAACTGGAGAACTGTTTAAAGTCCACGTGTAGTTTAAAGATTCATTAAATACTCTTTCATCGACAAAAAGGTCGGGATCTGTGGCAGTTATGGAGAACAAAATTGTTTCATTTTCAAAGATGGTGACGCCGGTTTCATTGGGAGATTTATCTATAATACTTGGGGCGTCGTTTGTGTTATTTACGTAATAAATTATCTGTTTATTATCAAGATTGTCATTGTGACAGGCGTCTTGTAGAAGATAGATTACTTTATGAATTCCAACATCACCGTTGTCTAAAGTGATGTTTATGAAACCGCTAAAATTCATTCCGTTAATGATTTTGTTCCAAGAGTTTTCACCTGGAGCAGGTGCAGCTTTTACCAGAACAGTATCGTTTTCAGCGTCAGCATAACAAATTTGATATATAAAATTGTCTCCCTGTGTTAAATTTATCTGAGATGGAAGAATGCAGGAGAAGTATGGGGTTTGGTTTGTCGAAGGATCTGAGCAAGTGCCCAAGTACTCTTCTTCTGTTAAAAAGCCTGTAATGCGATTGAATCCAGTAAAAAAACTGTCCCAAACGTCTGCTTTGATTTGAGGTGGTAAGCAGTATGTAAATACATAAATTAATGCTAAAACGCCAACTAATGCCGATAAAAGCTTTAGATTATTCATTTTTTATTTTTTTTAAGTTTTCTTATACGACTTAAGTTAATCGTTTCCAATACACTTTTCCAAAATCTTTTCAATTTAAATTTTTCTTTAAATGAGGCTAATTTTTTTAAACTTTTATATTTCTCCGGCTCTTTTTGACCAGAGTCATTTTTAAATTCTTTGAGTTCCCTGATTAATTTCTCCAACCTTACAACCTCGGCGTAAATCCTGTTGTAGACTTTTAATCTGTTCCAGAAGTTTAATTTGGGGTACAGTTTTTTGATGTTCTGATATATCCTCAGGGCATCTTTTAACTTTCGTTGTTGAATCTTTTCGTGAATTAATAGCAGTTCACGCAACAAATTGAGTAGAACCCTCTTTTCAATGATTTCTGAAGCAGAGGCTGTCGTAATATCCTTTTCAAGACTTTCAATTTCTTTGTTTAGCTGAATTTCTAATAACAGATGCCTGTTTCTCTCAATGAGCAGCTTAATCTTTTTTATGAGCGAGACTAGTTTCTTCCTTGAGAAGATTTTTTGAGCGCTAAATTTCGCTTTTTCAAATTCAAAAGCTAAATATTGCAAGAGCAATTTATCCACTTCGTTTAAGTGAAGTTTTGGAATGATTTGCAATAATTCATCATAACTTTTCTCCTTTTCAAGAACTAAAAAGTTCTTAATAACCTCATTGAAAATTTCACTTGCCCTGTCAAAAACGATGCTTAATTTTCCATGTGCGGCAAACCGTTCTAAACGATTTACCTTAAAGATGAGTTCTGAATAAATGTTGTGTTCGATAAAAGTTGGTATAGCTAATGCGGAAATAATTCTATTAACAACCTTTATTATTAATCTGTTGATGGCAGAAACCTTTCTGAATAGGAGTGAAGCAAATGAGATTATTACGATAAGGAGCGCTGCCAAAATGATTATTTCGTTTAAGTGATTGATAATGATTGTTTGGATGATTCCGGGTTTTTGTTCTTCCCTGCAAGGTGGGCAAGGTCCCCCGCAATCCACTCCTTCTTCTCCTTGATTCTGAATGCCGTCATAACATGTTGGGCATGGAGGGCAGTAACCACCGCAATCGATTCCTTCTTCGTTCCAGTCTTGATAACCGTTGGTGCACGAAGGGCAGGGTGGGCAAGGTCCTCCGCAATCCACGCCAGTTTCGTTCTGATTCTTTAACCCGTCATCGCATGTTGGAGTATAAATGCAAGTTCTCCATTCAATCGGTTTGTTAAAGGTAGTATTACACTGATTCAGGTCATGACATTTTCTTACTTGAATTCCTGAAGGCATACATCTACCCCATTCTGTACAGTTCCACAACTCCTGGCAAAGGGGAGCTAATGGCGGTTCGCCCGGGAGCGTTTCTTCTTCTTCATATTCTTTGTATTCTTCTTTCTTTTCGCCAACAACGGTTAAATTAACTAAGTTTGAATTTGTGGCTACGTCATGCGGGTCAATCGCTGTGAAGAAGGTTATCCTTGAACCCACGAATCCCTTTTCAGGCATGAGAGTAACCGAAGAATCATTTGAAATATAAATTGCGATTTCCGGCACTTGCAAAGCGCTATATGTCAGATTCTCACCATCGGGGTCATAAAAGTAATCGTCTAATCTGAAAGGCATGTAAACCGAGTCCATCGGCCAGATTACATCAGGAATAAGGTATGCCAGTACAGGTTTTCTGTTGGTTATTGACACTTCTTTCTGGTCATAGAAATCCCAATAAAATCCTTCAGCGTCATAACAATATATGCGAGTATCGTAATCGCCTGGCCAGGCATATCTGTGGGTTAATCTTGAGATGTTAATCTTGTAGACATTTTTTATGGAGCCATTTTCTTCTTCGAGCAGAGTAATCTCCTCAAGCGTGTTGTTTAATACATATGTTTCAGAAGTATTATCGCCCCAAGAGATATTGCAAACATACCTTTTTATTGCGTTGCTCTGCGTAATTGGACTGTCATTTTCCAACACTTTTCTGTTCACTCTAATGTAAACCGAAGAAATATTGTTGTTGTACAAAATTTTTGCATTGTCTTCATCCGAATATCTGTTTATTGAATACTTTTTAGCGTCTTCTTCCAACAGCTTAATATTTCCTTGCCGCGTTAAATCGAACAATGATACCGGTTTGGTATCGCTCCAGTATATTTCTTCAATTTTAAGTCCTTTAATCTCAAAATCTTGGTACATGATTTTGGCATCCCAAACATAACCGCTTCCAGCTTTTGGTCCGCACACCACTTTTGTATGATACTTGCCGATTGGTAACTTTTTTGAAGTATTGCCGATGAATGTAGCAGATGATATGTTTTCTCCTGGATAGCTTGTGTTTAAATTTAATTCAGAACCAAAAACAAATTGATCGGACTCATTTGTTACTTCTATAGAACAGTTTATGTTGCTGAAATCATCAAAATACGTCGGCAAAGAATAGTTTACTCTGAAGAATATCGGTTCTTCATAATAGATAATTTCAGATTCTTCGTTATTTCTAACTGTGTAAATGTATACGGTTAATTTACCGTTGATACCTTCTTTTATTCGATACTCTCCCGGATTAAAAATTTCAGCAACGAGAGTTTCATTGGTTTTGTTATAATCCAAAATTTTGCAATGCAGATCTTCTATTTCAGTGCAATCCTGATCATTATAAAGCAATTGAGGTAAAACAAATGAAACATTGAAGAAGATCACTTCCTTTAAGGTGTAGGCTAAACAATAGAAGTCTTCTTCATCAATCTTGAGATACTTATCTTGAAATGTTATTTTTGAATCTAAGTCAGCTTGTTCGAAATTTACCCCATTACCTTTAAATTTGATAATTCCCACATTTGGTTTGAACATGATGACATTGCTTAAATTGGTCCAGTCGGTGAACTCATCCAAATTCGTCGAATTTTCGTTTTTAAACTGATTCCATATAGGCGGTGCATTAATGTTATTTATCGAAAAGAAACCCGATTCATTCATGTAATCGGCTAAGCAAGCGTTACGATAACTAAACACATGCGAAGCAATTTGATAATAACAATTTTTATCAGGGTACTTGGTTGTGTCGAAAAGTGCGTAATATTTTGAATCGTTTTCTTTTATGCTCTGCAATTTGTCAATTTCTGTTGAGTCTCTGCCTCCAAGCGTAAAAGTTTGTCCCGCAATTTCGCCAGGGATGTAGTTAAGCACTTCTGTTGAGATATTAACAGTGTTAGTTAACACGCCACTGAACCCAGCCAAACTAAAGTTTTGGATTAATTTTTCGGCAGATAACATTGGGATACAGAAACTAACTTTACCGTTGGTTGTATAATTGCTAAGTGTGGCAAAACCCGAGATTTGAGTATAATTTGAAACAATGAATGTTTGAACTAAAGAGTTTAAAATTAATGTTAGAACTGCAAGGATTATGATAATTGCTTCAAGTTTCTTCATTCTCTTTTAAATCCTTCAAAACCATATTTAAAATTTTCCATTTCTCAGTTATGACTTTTAGCAGTTTCTTTTCTGAAACTTTCTTTGAAATCAATCCTAAGAATGTGCTTTAAAGGGATAGAAACCTTTAAAAGTTTGTTTGGAAGAGAATAAAATCTGATAAAATATGGCTTCAAAAATATCTGTGAAAAACATTGGCAAAATTTTATCTGTTCTCAATAATTTTGTGAAAAATTATCAACTTCCTGCAGTAAGTCAGTTTAATAAGAACCCGTTTACGGTATTAATCAGCACTCTTTTAAGTCTTAGAACAAAAGATGCTGTAACTATTGAAGCATCTAAAAGGCTTTTTAAAAGGGTTAAAACCTGTGATGATTTGGATGAACTTTCAGTAGGAGAAATATCTAAGTTAATTTATCCCGTGGGATTTTATAAGACGAAGGCTAAGAGGTTAAAAGAGATATGCAACATTATTAAAACAAGGTTCGATGGCAAAGTTCCCGCATCGTTGAATGAGTTGTTGAGTTTGCCTGGTGTTGGAAGAAAAACAGCGAATCTTGTTCTTACTGAAGGGTTTGGCAGGCCGGGTATTTGCGTTGATACTCATGTTCATAGGATATCTAATCGCTGGGGGTTTGTTGAAACAAAAACGCCTGAAAAAACAGAATTTATTCTGAGAAAAAAACTGCCAAAGCAGTATTGGGTTGATTATAACAGGATCCTTGTGGCTTTTGGTCAAAACATCTGTTTGCCCATAAGCCCGTGGTGCAGCAAATGTCCAATTGAAAGTTTTTGCATAAAACGCGGAGTGAAATATTCACGATGAAATTCATAATCTTCTTATGAGATTCACCTTGTTGCAACTAATTATTTCGCCATTGTTTCCGTTCACCTTTAAATTTTTAATTTGATGGTTGTTCAAAATGCTTAATATGTTCCAAATTAGAGAATCTAATTCCTGATTGAATGCTAATGAAGCAATGATTTTATTATAGTTTTCAAAGTCTTTGTCTTGATTTGGCAGTCGTTGGAGAACAGCATTTATGGAAATAGCTTGACTCAAATCTATTGGTTTTGGAATTTCTTGGGATAAAATTTGATCTTCTTCATCGTTAAATTGCCAAGATTTATTGTCGAATTTCGCAGTTTTTACGATATTTTTAGAGAGATCGTAAAATCCTGCAATGGTGCGATTTTCTGTCTTTGAAATTGTATGCATAAGCAAATAAAAAAAGAACCCTTCTTTTTTAACTTGTTCGATAAATTCTTTTAAAGATTCAATTATCTCCCTTTCATTTTTGATTGTTTTGATTTTCTTAGGACCTCCTTTTTTTTAAGGGCATGATTGCAGCCCCTTTAAGCACGCCCAAATCAGACGCATCTGCTTTTATAAAAGGTTTTTCAATGTTGTATTTTCTTAATAACTTCGAAAGTCTTTTGTTGACGTTGTCCCAGAATAATTTTTTAGCTTTGATAACACCACCGCCTAAAATTATGATTTCAGGGTCATAAGCTAAAATGGCGTTATATATTACAGTAGCTACAAAGTTCCCCAGTTTTATAAAAATTTTATATTTATCTTTTTTATCGCTTTCATAAGCCTCTTTAAAATTAGGGTAATGTGAATTCAGAATTATGTTTTTGTATTCTTCTTCAAGTTCGCAATTTTTTATTATAATGTGACCCAACTCGCTGCTAAGTCCTCTTCCGTGAAAAATCTTGTTGTTAATGACAACCCCAACTCCAATACCTGTACCCAAAGTTATTCCGACAAGGTTTTTGAATTTTTTTAGTTTGTGCCATTCATAGTATGCGAAACAATTCGCATCATTTTCAACCAGTACCTTGACTTTGTATCTCTCTTCAAGAATTTTTTTGATTTTGAAGTTTTTTGCATTCAAATTTGCTGCTGAGAGAATTATTCCTTTAGAGTAATCTGCTGGACCTGGACATGCTATTTTTATTGATGAAAACGATGATGAGTTATTTGAAAATAATTTGTCTATGATAGAGGTAATCTGTCTGTTGAGCGGTATGTTATTACATAAATCAAATCTTGTCTTTTTTTTTAATTGACCTTTGTTAAACAAGCCTGCTAAAATCTTAGAACCTCCAATGTCTAGAGTTAAGATCAATTTGGACACCTTCTTTGGGCATTAAACGAAAAGCACTAAATTTTAATTTAAAAAAATCTGTTGTTAGTGAAGGATTCAAAATCTTTTGATTCAAAGGGATTGTCGTTAGGTCTTTTTTCGTAAAATAATTCTACTGAAACCAGAAATCCGAGGAGTATTGGAACCAGCGTTTTGTATATTATACTGTTTCCTTTTATGGATACTTCGGTAGACTGGATTTTTAATAGGTCTCGAGCATGTTTTACTTTCCGTTTTGTAAGACTAGATTCGTCGTAGGTTATGAAGAAAATGATGATGTCCTTCTTGTTCAAGTTCTCGAGATTGTAATAAAAAACATTTGGAAAATCCTCTAAAAGAACATCTTCTCTTGCGAGTTTATTAAAGAAGATTTTCCACGAATGAGCTATGTTTCTTGCTTTAGCGGTTGTGATGAACGCCACATTCTTTTCGAGGATTTTTTCTTTAAATCTTTCAATTAGACTATCAAAATTTATTTTTGATATTGTTGCGATTAATTCTTTTAGTTCAAGTTTTTCACACAGATTATTTTGAATGGCCAAGTTTATAACTGAAAGAGCCTCGTACAAAAACAGCAGTTCTTTGTGTTTGATATCTGGCAATTCAATGAATTTGCTTTTGTTGATTTTGCATAATTCTTTTATCTTTGGATTTCTTGATAAAAATACAACTTCCAACCCTTTTCTTATGCAACTTCGATAGAAATCCTGCGAATCTTCGCAGCCATTAAAAGAAAAGATTATTATCAAAGCGTTCCTGTCAACTTCTTTTTCAATTTTCTCAGAACAAATGGCTTTAGAGTTGGGGATAATGCTCTCTAAAATTAAGCCTGAAACCTGTTCTATCCCAAAACCATGAAATATTATGTTCGTAGGTTTCCTTCCCAAGATGAAATCGCTTTCATACACAATAGATTCTTTAAGCGTGTCAATTATGTTTCCAAAGTTGTATCGCATACAAATTATTGTATTTTTGCAAAGACTATATAAATTTTATTTATTCAGTTCTACTTTTAGGCTACTTTT
>CAYLQM010000004.1:0-22084 GCA_964386095.1 uncultured Methanosarcinales archaeon | reverse complement strand
TTTTAGGCTACTTTTAGGGCTATTTAAATATGACAAAACTTTATAAATAAGTCTCAATTTAACAGCGAAAGATGGTCTATATAAAGCGATTGATCCTGGATGGATTTAAGACCTTTGGCAAGCGAACTGTGATAGATTTGGGAAGGGATCTGAATGTGGTTGTGGGGCCGAATGGATCTGGCAAATCTAACATCAGTGACGCCATATGCTTTGTGCTTGGTAGAAGTAATGCGCGCACCCTTAGGGCAGAACGAATAACGGATTTTATTTATCATGGTGGAAAAAGCGGTACTCCTAAAAAAAGTTGCGAGGTTTCTATAATCTTTGATAACACTGACAAGAAGTTTCCCCTTGATCAAAGTGAAGTGAAAATCACGCGGATTGTGCGAAGGGAAGGGAATAGCATATATAAAATCAATGATAAAACTAAAACTCGGCAAGAAATTATCTCGCTTTTATCCAAGGCTAACATAAATCCTGATGGTTACAACATTGTGATGCAGGACGATATAACCGGTTTTATCACACTCTCTTCGAATGATAAACGAATGATTCTTGAGGAGGTTGCGGGAATTTCTGTTTATCGTGAAAAGAAAGAAAAAGCTGAAAAAGAATTGCAAGATGTTGAGCAAAGAATTAAGGATGCAGGTATAATCCTTGAGGAACGTAAACAGTCCCTTCAAGAACTTGAATCAGAAAGGAGCGACGCATTAAAATACAAAGAAATTCAGGATCAGATTAAGTCATTGAGATATAACCTTTTGCGTGTAAGGAAAGAAAAGAAACTTAAACAACTTGAAAAAATACAAAAAGCTTTGGAGAGCAATTCTAATTCAATTAAAGAAAAGGATAAACTTAAGCAAGAATATCAAGCCAAAATCAAAGAGAATAAGCAGAAGATTTCAAAAATAAGTCAAGAGATTGAACAAAAGGGCGAGAAAGAACAACTTGAATTGAGCAAGGTCCTGGAAGAACTTAGAATCCGGAAAGCAACAAAAAATTCTGATTTGAACAACCATAAAGAACAAATACGCGCTATAGATTCCAAAGAACAGAACCTTAATGATTCTATCAGAGAATTGGAAGACAATTTGAAAAAATTACAAGCTAAGAAATCTGAATTGAACTCCCTATTAACTTCAGAAACAGCGAGCCTTGACAAGATTAATGCTCAATTGGATGAATTCAGAAAGAGTTTAAAGTTAGAATCTCTGGATGAACTGAATAAACGAATAACTGAGATTGATGATGAAACAGAAAAATTAAATTCTCAAATTCAGGAGAAACGTGAGCAACTACAATCTTTCATAAGGGAAAACGATAGAATCTCAATTGAACTGGAAAATATTGATGCAAAAATTGCTAAAGTTGATTCTTTGAGAAAACAACATAAAGAAGAGATAGAAGAAATCGAGACATTGAAGAGACGATTTAAGAACCTAACATTGGAATTAGCGAATCTTATGAATGAAGACTCAATTATTGCGAACAAACTTCTAAAATACAGAAAAGAGCTTTCAACTCTCAAAGAACAACAAGTCAAGTTGAACATAAAAAATCTCGAAATAAAGGAAATGATAAATAAGAACGCTAGTTTAAGAGGGGTTTTAAGTTTAAAGAGCTCAACTCCCGGCATATTTGGTACGATTGCCGAATTGGGCTCAGTAGATAAAAAGTACGAAATTGCCTTAAGTTTTGCGGCAGGTTCTCGGATAAATTATGTAGTCGTTGATAATGATGAGACTGCGGCTTTCTGTATAAAATATCTTAAGAAGAACAAGCTTGGAGCGGTTTCTTTTATTCCTTTAAACAAAATCCGGGCGAAACCACTTCCACAATCTGTTAAGAGGAAGATGTTAGGTCTTTCTGGAGTTGTCGGTTTTGCGATAGATCTGGTGAAGTTTGATTCAAGATTCAAACCAGCTTTTGAATTTGTATTTGGAGATACTCTTGTAGTGGATACTATTAACACTGCGCGAAAAATAGGAGTAGGCAGTATTCGAATGGTTACCCTGGAGGGAGACATTATTGAAAGGTCAGGAGTTATGTTTGGGGGTTATGTTTCTAAAAGTAAGGCAATGCCAAAGTTCTCAAATGATGATACTAAACAAAAACTTGACGAAATTAACCAGAAGATTGAGACTTTGTCTCAGGAGATTGAGAAGCTTGATAAGAACAAGGAAGAAATCCGAGAAAAAATTGATAAAATCCGTAATGAAAAATCCGAGATTGAAGGTGAGATTGTTAAAAAAGAGAAGAGTTTGTATTTAGATGACTCTGAGCTGGAATCTGACGCCCAAAAGAAAGAGCAACTTCTTAAGCGCGAGAAGGAACTTGAGGATTTGATTGACAAGAAGCAGTCGGAGATTAACAAACTTCTTAAACAGATTATGGAATTAAAAACTGAAAAACAAAGGATTAAAGCTCAGGTTTCTCAGATAAGTGACCCAGCAAAATTGGCTGAATTGAGAGCTTATGAAGAAAGCAGGGATGCAATATTTAATCGAATTAATTCTTTGAAAGCGGAGATGTCTAAAATTGATACTAAAATTGAAGTTGTTCAGAGGGATCTAGATGAGTCTAATAAAATTAAATCCAATTTGATAAAACAAAGGGAAGAATTCAAGAAGTTAATCGAACAGTTGTCAAAGCAAATTGACGAGATTAGCAAAGAGATTAATGAGAAAGAAAAATTAGTTAATAAATTCTATTCTGAATTTAAGGAACTCTTTCAGAAACGAAGTGAACTGGAAAACCAGGTTCAAGAGTTTGAGAACAAGATTTTTGAAATAGATGCTGAGATCAAGGGTTTAAATGAACGGTTAACTGATTTAAAGATGAAAGAAACTCAGTTGCAGACAGAAATGAACAGTCTTGAAAAGAGCATAGCTGAGTTTGCAGATGTAGAAGAAATTAACATTTCAGAGAATGAGGCGGTTAAACGATTAAACGAACTAACGACTGTTGTAGAGAACATGGGCGCGATTAATCTCAAAGCAATAGAAGTATACGATGAAGCAAAGCGAGAGTTTGAAGAATTGCAACAAAGGTTAGAAAAGTTAAATAAAGAGAGAGAGGATGTTTTGTCATTAATTGTAGAGATTGAAGAGAAGCGGAGGGAAATCTTTTTGAGCACTTTTGAGAAAATAAACGAGTACTTTAAAGAGATATTTAAAAAGCTTGCACCTAAAGGTGAAGCGTTTCTTGAATTGGAAGATCCAGAAAATCCGTTCAATGGAGGATTAAAACTTCAAGTTAGGTTGAACAAATCTAATTTTATTGAATTGCGAAGTCTTTCTGGAGGGGAAAAAGCTCTTACTGCTTTATCTTTTTTGTTTGCTTTGCAGGAGTATGAACCTTCCGGGTTTTATATTCTTGATGAGGTGGACGCGCCGCTTGATCCAATGAATTCCAAAGAATTAGGAAAATGGATAAAAGAATACAGCAAAAGGGCGCAATATATTGTTATAACCCATAACGATAATGTTGTTTCACAAGCAGTATATCTGTTCGGAGTGAGCATGGATAAAGATAAGAACTTGAGCAAGATTGTTTCGTTAGAACTCTAACCTCGAGAACTACTGCATGAAGGTATGAAGGACTTTTTGAATTTTGTTTGCACTGTTTTCAAGTGAGAGTTTTTCGGTAATTATTTTTCGCGCATTTTTTCCAATGTCCTCTCTTGTTACTCTATCTTTGTAGAGTTTTTCAGTGATTTTGGCCAAACTTAAGAAATCCCTTTTATCAATTAGATAGCCTGTCTTGCCGTTTTTTATTATGAAGTTTGCAATGCCAACCCTTGTACTTATTACAGGAACTCCTGAAGCCATTGCTTCCAGTAAAACGAGACCTGTTGTTTCTGTCAGAGAAGTGAAGTGGAACACATCCATGAGTTTGTAATATTCTTCAACATTAGATTTTTTTCCGAGATAAATTACATTTTGGCTTTTTTCAAACTTTTCCTTGAATTCTTTTAACCCATCGCCTATTATCAATAAGCGCATGTTTTTGTATTTTGGGTATAGTAATCTGAACGCTTTTAGTATTGTGTCAGGATCTTTTTCTTTCGATAACCTTCCACAGGAGCCGATTATGAAATAATCTTCGAGATGATACTTCCTCTTATGAGTCAACTTGTTTCTGGCAGGTTTGAATCGTTTGGTATCAATCCCCAAATGAACAATCGTTTTTGGTGCAATGATGCCTTTTGCTGAAAGTTTCGCAGCAACTTCCTCTGAGGGTGCAATAAGAAGATCTGATAGATTGTAAAGAATCTTGGCATAAACGCTTGAGATGAGATACAAAGGTTTTTTTAACCAGTTCACTGGGACAAACTTTGGTATAAGTTCCCATTCGAGCACATGAACAAGATTTATAATCGGTTTTCCTAAGATCTTTGCAGAAACAATTGCTGCGTTGCCAATACTTCCGCAACCATTTACGAAGACGAGATTATTTTTTTTAACTTCCTCCATTACCTTAAAAAATTTGAACTTTGCTGGTCGATATTCCCAAAAGTTCAGGGCTGATGATGGTATTAATTTAATCTTAACATTCCTTATTTTTGGAATCTTTTCTTTTTTGGACTGTTGGGTGTAATCTGGAGCTACGATTGTTATCTTAAATCGTTCTGTTAAATAAGGAACTACTTCTGTTATAAACCTTGAAACGCCATCAATCCTTGGAAGGAAACTATCCGCCGTGATTAACAGTTTCTTTTTTTTCATGCTTATCCTTTCATGTTAGTTATAATTTTATCCTGCTAATTTGTTTAGTTTATGCTTAATTTAATAGATTTTATAAAACACTTCGGCAAAAAACCCCTTTGTTTTCAATCCGCTTAACAGATTTCTCAGGATTATAGTTGGGAATAATTGATAAACCGCAAGTTTCTGACTTTTAAATTCATTTAAGGCTTTTATTTTTAATCTAATAGTTTTGTCAATGTTTATGTAAAGTTTTGGATATTCATGTTTCCTCAGATCGAAAGGGTTCCATACATCAAAACAGAATATCTCGCCAGGATAGTTAATCTCTTTAGCGACTTTTAAGGTTATGTTGCAAACATCTCGATGATCTTTGTGCACATCATCAGGACTGTGCGTGAACACTTTACATGGTCTATATAGTTTAAGGAACCTTTTTAGCATTTTTTTGCCTCTTTCTTTATTTTCTGCCGTAGTAAACTTTTCCTCTTCCAGTCCAAAGAATCTCACCTCTTTGCCGCCCACGATTTCATTAGCTTTCTTAGCTTCAAGAATTCTTATTTTAGAGGTAACTTTTTTCTTAAACCAAGGATTCCCTTTTTCTCCGAATGAAAAGATGATTGTGTTAACCTCATATCCCTCTTGCGCATACTTGGCAATAATTCCTCCAGCTCCAAGTATGTGATCGTCAGAGTGCGCTACTATGATCAACAAAGATTTCTTTTTTATTTTCATCTTATCGTATCCAAAAATTTGTGGGGATTAAAGAAATTTTCTAGTTTTTTTAAGTTGGTATTCTTAACTTTTCTATGAATTAACTGTTTAATTAATCGCGTTTCTTCACTGCTGACTCGAGCAGTTTTATCTGCAACAATGAGGGGGTAAGGATAACCTAAAAATGCGGGATATGAAGATAAATAGGTTAACAGGGCAAGATTTTCTGTGTTGCCATTAAAAACATCAATTCTGAGACTTATTTGAGCTCTCTCATTAAGTAACGCTATGAAAACATCTACCCGGGGTTCTGTAGAACTTTCCCCGATTTTTATAAACCATTCTTTGTGTCGTAATTCTCTTTTTTGTTTTGCGATGTTGTACATCAAACTTGTTAGATGATTTCCATAATTAGTGTAAATTAAGGAATCCTTGGAAATGCCAAAAAATAAATTTTTATTGGTTTTACATGCGGAATAAATTTCCTGGATTAACTCAGGTTCATAACTGTTGTCCGAAGAAATTAAGCTCCCATCTCTGAGGATTACAGTATTGTTTCTTTTTGAGCAGCTTTCTTTTAATATGTTTAACTCGATGGATTTTCTGATTGTGTTGATAGCATCCTTTAATTCGTTTGGAGACGGTTTTATGCTTTCCAATTCAAGCTTTTGCGGAGCGTATTTTGGCAAGTTTCCAGAATGGTCAATTACTTTGTATTTGATAAAAGAGTTTTCACTATTGTTTGACTTGAGATAAGTTGCTGAGATGAATCCGGAAATAATGTTTGCTCTTCGAGTTTTCTTGTTTTTCACTTCAACTGTGGCAATTTTTATGAAATCCAGAATGAATGAGTTTGTTTCGATTATTGAAGAATTGCCCCCATCAATCGCAATAAAATTAACTTCGCTTAATGATTCTGGCTGAAAAGTTTTTCTATTTATGATTTTAAAGTTATTCTCACTAAGCTTGATTGCTTTTGCGCCCTGATTAAGAACGGCAATTTCGCCGGGTTTTAATTTAAGACCCAACTCAATATTGTTCATAATATGATTTATCAAATCATCGTTAAATTTCATTTTGTACTTTGATGCTTAAAACTTGTAGAGGTTTAAGAATGACTTTATCTCGAATTTCAAACCGTTTATTTCTCCTTTCAATCTGTTTTTTAGATAACTCATTTCAGTTTTGAAAATAAATTTATTAAAGACAGTTCTTAAGAAGAAATACACTGGTTTAGTTTCCCATCGGTTCTCATAATCGCTTTCAAGTATCCCTGTTAAAGACACGCTCACTTTTCCTTTGCACATTGGCAGTTTCTGATTTTCGTGTTCAACAACAACATCCTCAAGATTGGAGAGAGTTATTTTTAGTTTTATAATGAATTTCGCATAATCATTTATCTTCTTAAAAGATTCCAGTGAATACTTAACAAATCTTTTGTTATCAATTGCTTTCTCAAAAGCTTCTTTTTCGACAAAATCGTGATGATTCTCTTTCAGCCATTTTTGTATGATTCTAAACAATTCTTTAGGCTCAAACAATCCTTCATAAGAAACAGTACTTTCAGGTGAAACAATTTCCTTTTCGCTCATTAGAACTCACCTTGATCAAGAGTCATATTAAGTTTGGTTTTAATGAAATTTGACAAATGAAGTCCATCATAATACACTTCATCTTCGTAAATTAACTTCAAGTCTTTGTTGAGAACCCATTTGTTGAAAAAATCTTTTAATTTTATCAGGAAAGTGTTCTGTGACCAATGTTGCCTGTCCAAGTAATCAGCATAACCGGTTTCTAAATCAGCAGTTATGACAATTATTAATCTTGCTTTGTCCATCAACTTTCGTTCTTTCCCTTTTAGTACTTCCACTTTTTGAAGGTTCTCAGCATAAAAACTGACCTCGAGCTTTTCTTTAACATAAGTATTAACTTTTCGACTGCCGCTCCAGGCAGCTTCCATTTTTGGAGGTTTATGCTTGAATTTTGTTTCCTTTACACTATATGCTCTGGAAGACATCCAACCGCTTATTGAATTAATGAGTTCTTCCAGGTTAAAGATACCAACATACTTAACTTTAAAATTTCCTACAGCCATTAACTTAAACTCAGGATTCTTACTTTTTTAAATGTTGCTTTTTATTAATTTCTGTTAATATACTCACTTTCTTTTAGTTTTATATTAATTGCTTTATGCTAATTGCACTTTCCTTTTATATAATCTTTGTATAATCCCTTCAAGCTCTTTGACAACTTTCTTGAAGTATTTTGTTTAGAAAAATAGTAAACCTCTTTTTTAACCTTTCATCGTCAATAATGTGTTGGCTCAAATTTGAATCAAAATTTTTGATGCCCTCCTTTTTCAATAGCTTTTTCTTAGCTTCTAAACCTTTCGAGAATCCTCCAAGCGAATCTTTGGCAACAACCCTGTGACACGGGACTATGGGCCATAACGGGTTTTTGTTCATAGCAAAACCGACAATCCTTGGGTTCACATTGACTATTTTTCCGATCTGAGCATAGGTGGCAAGTTTTCCAATCGGAATGTTTCTTACAAGGGTGTATATTTTCTCAAAATCTGTTTCAGGATAAAACCATAATAAAGATTTTATTTTTGTTAGATTTTTCTTGCAAATATCTTTTTTATACTTTCGAATGTTTTCTAATTGTCCGTCTCTTATTAGGATTAGCCTTTTTTCTGAAAGGATTTCAGAAATTGAAGACAGATATTGCAGGAATTGACTGAGGTTTGATGGTTTGTTGGATGGTTTGCATCTCTCAAAATCTATTAGGTAGGGCTTATTCTTCCTTATGATTATGTGTTTTACGGGCTTATGCATCTCTTCTTTGGTTAAACATAAATCATCTAAAGTGAACAATTGGTCCATAATCTCGTAGATAATCTTCAGAATCTTTGTTTTTGAGTTTTCTTTATTTAAAAACTGTTTAAAGAATTGCCCTTTCAAGTATTCCATAATAAATGCATCGTAATCTTCAAAATATTGCTTTGCTTTTGGTCCGATGCCGTGTTTGTTTAATTGTTTGAGGCATATAAACTCTCTTTTTAGAAAACTAATACCTTTTGATATCTTTAAGCAATTTTCGGAATCAAGTTTGATAACTACCCCCCGTTTTCCAATTCCGACGATGTTTTTGTTTTTTGGAATGATGTTCAAGTTGTATTCTTGATTTAACTTTCCTATTTTATCTAAAATCTGCTGATTTATTATCTGTTTCATTTTCAATAATCTTTTCAATAGTCTTTCTCAGGGGTTTTTAAATAGTTCTGATGAATAAGTATGTTGCAAGTTCTTCGAAAAAGAACCTTATTTCGTTAATCTTTTTTATGATAAAACCGAGTTTTCTTCCTTCTATTAGAATTTCTTCAGGATGAGATAAAGAACTGGTCAAGAGTATGATTCTACCATGATTTTTTAAATGGTTCACAGCTTGTTTCAGAAATTTTATGCTTGTCTCATTTCCTTTTGGTCCGCCGTGTAAACAGTTATCTCTGAATTCTTTGTCGTTCGGTAAATATGGTGGGTTAAATATGATTAAATCAAATTTGTTGGATATGTTTGAAAACAAATCTGATTTTATCAATCTGATTTTGACTCTTTTTTTCTGAAATTTATCTCTTGCTGAATCCAACGCTTTATCGCTTATGTCGGCTCCGGTGAATTTTATCTCTGGAAATCTTTTATATAACCTGATTAAAACCTCTCCAGAGCCACAGCCAATTTCAAGAACATTATTGATGCCTTCATCTTGAGAAAGGACTGATAGAGTAGCATCAAGCAATAGCTGAGAATCCTCAGAGAATGCGTATGTCATAAAAAAGAAAAAGGAAAAATGATTAAAAAATTTACTTTCTGCCTCTTGCCATCTTTGCTCTGGCAATGTTTCCGTGCTTGTCTATGAAGTATAAGTATCCTGGCTCTTTTCTGATACCAACTTTTTTAACAACTTCTTTCTTACCCTTTGGTTTGCTTTTTCCTCTAGCCATGGGTACTCTGGCTATGTTCCCATTTTTATCTACAAAATATAGATATCCTGCCTGCTTTTTAATTCCGGTTTTTTCAACAACTTGTGCCATTTTTATATCCCTCGACTATTTATGAGGACTTTTTAGTGAATCTATTATATAAACTTTACGATTTTTGAAGGATTTGGCGACTAAAAAAATAATAAAAAAGCCAAAGTTTTTAAATGGGTTTTTAAATTAACCTTTCTTCTTTTCAATTTTGGAACTTTTTACAAGGGCATCCGCTTTTTCAAGATATTCCAGGACTCTTTCCATGGTTGGCTCTAAAATTAGAGGTTTTATCTTCTCATTAAAGATTTCTGTTAAAGATAGTCTTTCCGATAGGGAATATTTCCGGTTTGAATCCGAGATTATGCCAAGTTTCTTAAGTTTTCTGAGCTGTCTTGATATATTGGAAGGGGTTATGCCCTGAAGATTCTGCTTAAACCGTTTTCGCGTTTTATAAACCCTTTTTTCAAGTTCGCTTAAAGTTAAAGGCTTTTTTGCTTTTATGAGCACATAGAGAAGTTCCACAATGATGTCTCTTGAATCGCCTGGGTTTAATAAGCCTAAGCTGAGACACACTCTTTTTACCAAGCCCCTTTCCTTGAGATTTCTTGGTTTTTCGTATCTCCTGAGCGTTATCTCTGAAAGAGGAAGTTCTTTTACGATTTTCGCCATAATCACACCACAGTTTTTTTCGAAGAGTCTCTTTTTATTTTTTTCCTTTTTAATTGGCCTTTTTAATTAATTTCGGCGTGTCTTATTTTTAATTGTTTATATGTTGCCACCTTCAAATTTCTCAGAGTTTCGTAAAATAAGCATTGCATCGCCAAAACTGAAAAAACGATAGCGTTCTTTTATTGCTATTTCGTACGTCCTTAACAATTCTTTTCTGCCGATTATTGCAGCAATCAGCATTACTAAAGTGCTTTTGGGAAGATGAAAATTTGTAATTAAAGCATCAAAATCAAGTTTGAATTTGTATCCTGGATATATAAACAGCTTTGTTGATGTTTTTTGCGCCAAAACTTTGCCGGATCTGTCAGTTGAGCTTTCCACCGCTCTTAACGATGTGGTTCCCACGATAAACAGCCTTCTTTTTCTGTTGTTGATGGCTTTCGCAGTTTCCTCGGGAATGAAAAATTCTTCTTCGTGCATATCATGTTCTAAGATGTTTTTGCTTTTAACTGGAGCAAAAGTACCCAAACCAATATGCAAACAAACGGGATAAAATCTGACACCTTTTTTAATTAACTCTTGAACAAGTTGCCCTGTAAAATGAAACGCTGCAGTTGGAGCAGCGATGCTTCCCGATTCTTTAGCAAAAACGGTTTGATACTCTTCATCTTTAATGTTGGGATTTTTTACATAAGGAGGCAAGGTCACTTTGCCATTCTTTTCTATGTATTTTTTCGGATCTCGATTGAATTCTATAACAAAGTCAAAATCTTTGTTTTGTACTATTTTGGCGTTAAGATGTTCATTTAGTAGAATTTGCGTTCCAACTTTTGGATTTTTCATCTTTAGGAGGGCCTTGTATCTTTTATCAGCAAGATGTTTTAGCAAGGTAATCTCAACTTTTCCGCCAGTTTCTTTTTTTCCGAACAGTTTGGTTTTTTTAACACGCGTATTGTTGTAGATTATTATGTCGCCCTTACATAAATAACAGCCAATATCTTTAAAATGAAGATGTTTTAAATTTCCGTTGTTATAAACCAACAATCTTGATTTGTCCCGTTTTTCAAGCGGTTTCTGCGCAATCAATTTTTTTGGAAGTTTAAAATCGTAAGATTCTAACAGCAAGTCATCTGTATTTTGTTTTTGATTCATATTTTTTTAGATTTCCCAAGGGGTTTAAAAGCTTTTTTGAAAGAATGTATCGAAGTTTTCAGATTTGAAAACTGGTGCGACAGCCGGGATTTGAACCCGGGCCGCTGCCGTGGCAGGGCAGTATTCTACCAGACTAAACTACTGTCGCATATGATCCTTTGAGTGATTTCGTTCAATTTATAAAATTTTTGTTGTTCAAATTGCCTTCATTTACTGCAACAATAATGTAATAATCTGATACTGCTCATAATCCTGTTACACAATTCTCATCACGGAATTGGCTTCTTTTAGCCATTGTTAATAGTTAAATTTAAAAATAAAAACAAATTCCTCACGCATACTGCCCGAGTCTTTGTGGCAAAAAGAGGGCTGCGAGAGTTGTTCTGGCAGCATTTAATTAGGTGTGAATTATGAGCTCACAGGAATTTAGACAAATACTAAGAGTCGCAAATACCGATTTAGACGGAAATAAATCAATTTTGATTGGATTAAAAAAAATAAAAGGAATTGGATTTTCGTTTGCGAACGCTATTTGCAACATTCTAGATTTGGATAAACACAGAAAAGTTGGAACTTTAACCGACAAAGAAATTCAAGCTATTGAAGATGTATTGAAAAATCCAACTAAATACAATGTCGCTTCCTGGATGTTGAACTTAAGGAATAGTCCAGAAGATGGGACAGATAGGCATCTCTTAAACGAGAATATTAAGATTTACTTTAATGACAGATTAAAGGTTCTTAGAATGATTAAATCTTATAAAGGTCTCAGACTGGCAAAGGGCTTGCCTGTTAGAGGCCAAAGAACTAAAGCTCATTTCAGGAGGTCCAAAAAAAGTTTGGGCGTTAGGAGAAAAAAATAAGTTAAACAAGTTATTTTCGTAAGGTGATTTTATGGGAGATCCAAAGAGAATTCGAAAGAAGTATGAAACGCCTTCCAATCCTTGGCAGAAATCCAGGATTGTTGATGAGAAAGAGCTTATTAAAAGATTTGGATTGAAGAATCATAGAGAACTCTGGAAGCTAAAAACTTTTGTTTCAAAACAGCGAAAGGAAGTTATGAGATTAATCCCGCTTAAGACTGAACAGGCTGAGAAGGAAAAAAAACAATTGATGGATAAACTGATCCGATTGGGTTTATTATCGAAGGATGCTGAACTTACTGACATTTTAAATCTTTCAGCAGAGGATGCTTTGAACAGAAGGTTACAAACTTTAGTTTTCAAGAAAGGTCTTGCGAGGACCATTAAGCAAGCTAGGCAAATGATCGTTCACGGTCACATTGTTGTGAATGGGGTTTCAGTGACTTCTCCATCTTATATTGTGCCTGTTGATGAGGAATCGGGAATTGATTTCAAAGTAAACTCTCCTTTTTATTCGGAGGATCATCCTGAAAGAATTGGTGTTAAGGGAGGTGTAGCTAATGAGTAAACTGAGTAAAAAAGCTGAATCTGAGAGATGGGGCGTTGTTCACATTTATTCATCTTATAATAACACGATTATTCATATAACTGATTTAACTGGGAGTGAGACTATTGCACGAATTTCAGGCGGTCAGGTGGTTAAAAGCGACCGATTGGAAGGATCCCCTACCGCAGCGATGTTGGCTGCGAAGAATGCTGTGGAAATTGCTAAAGAAAAAGGCATTACAGCAGTTCACATCCTAATAAGGGGAAAAGGCGGTCATAATGGCCCGGTAAATCCTGGTCCGGGTGCACAAGCTGCTGTTAGGGTTATTGCTCGGGCAGGATTAAAGATTGGAAATATTGAAGATGTAACTCCAATTCCGCATGATGGTTGCCGAAAGAAAGGCGGAAAGAGAGGCAGGCGAGTTTAAAATGCATGTTGAACTTTTTGGTGAAAGGTTTGATACAAAAGTATACTTGATAAAAGGGGTTAATCCCGCTTTTGTGAACTCTCTAAGGAGAGCTATTTTGGCGTATGTTCCCACATTGGCGATTGAAGAGGTTGATTTTTACAAGAACTCTTCGCCGATGTATAATGAAGTTTTGGCGCATAGACTTGGTTTGTTGCCTTTAATAAGCGATTTAGACACTTATGAAATTGCTCCTAAAGATGTTGATCCAAGAGATTTTGCAAAGTATCATGTAACCTTTAAGATTCATAAGAAAGGGCCTACGGTTGTGAAAGGTTCAGATGTGAAATTTAATGATCCAAAAATTAAAGTAGCTCAGCCAGATATGCCAATTGTTACTCTGCTTGAAGGTCAAGAACTTGAAGCGACTGGAATTGCTGTGCTAGGTACTGGAAAGACACATTCGAAATGGAGCCCGGCTCATGTTTACTACAAAAATTACCCTGTAATAAAAATCAAGAAGGCAAATACTTCGAAAGCTCAAGAGATCGCAGAGGTTTGCCCCAAAAAATTGTTTAAGGTTGAATCATCAAAACTGAAACTTGAAGAAGAAAAAATGTATGAATGTAGTTTGTGTAGAGCTTGCAGTGAGAAATTTCCTGAAGAAATTTCACTTGAACCTAAAGAAAACGAATTTTTGTTTTCAGTTGAAAGCTTTGGTCAACTGCCCCATAAGGTAATCTTAGAAAAGGCCTCTCAAGTGTTAAGCGAACAGTTAACTCAAATTTCAAAGCTGTTATAATCAGGGTGCGGGAGTGCCCGAGTGGTCAAAGGGGCTACCTTGAGGGGGTAGTGGCGGAGTGCCTACGCGGGTTCGAACCCCGTCTCCCGCATTGCACTTAATCGTGATACTTAATGCAAAACAATCAAAAACGAGTTGAAATAAAAAGGTGTGAGTTATGAGGACCGGACCTACAAATCCTATATTGAGGCAGTTAATCTCTGATTTAAAGAGAGTTGCAAACGAGAGACAGGAATCTGTCTGGAGAAAGGTGGCAGAGGATTTGAATAGACCTCTGAGGATTAGGAGAGAAGTTAATGTCTCGCGAATAAATCGATATACGAAAGATGGCGATGTTGTTATAGTTCCAGGAAAGGTTTTGTCTCTAGGCGAACTTGATCACAAAGTTACTGTTGTGGCCTGGGCTTTCTCAGCTAAAGCTTTGGAGAAAATAAAAAATTCTGGCTCACAAGCGCATCTTCTTGTTGATTATGTTAGAGGTCTTGACAAAGCCAAAAAAGTGGCAAATGTTAAAGTGATTGGGTGATTGTTATGATTATTGTTGATGCAAAAGGGTTGATTGTTGGAAGATTGGCATCTTTTGTTGCTAAAAAAGCTCTTTTAGGCGAGGATGTTGTTGTAGTTAATAGTGAACAGGCGGTATTCTCAGGTTCGCCGAAGGATGTCATTGAGAAGTATAAGCATTTATATGAAATGGGTACCCCAAGATATGGACCTTTCTTGTTTAGAAGACCTGATTTGTTTTTAAAGAGGACCTTCCGAAGCATGCTGCCTTGGAAAAAAGCGAGGGGAAGAGAAGCCTACAAAAAAATAAAGTGTTATGTGGGCGTTCCTGAGCAATTCAAAAATGCTGAATTTACTGAATTAACGCTTAAAAAATTCACACAACTTCCCACTTCTAAAAGAATTTCAGTTGGCGAGGTTTGTGAAGTTTTAAGGAGCTGGAGGTCATAAAATGAAAAAAATAATTCATGCTTCAGGCACGAGAAAGAGAGCTGTTGCAAGGGCAACTGTCAAGGAAGGCAAGGGGGTCGTAAGAATTAACAGATTTTTAATTTCCAATTATTTTCATGGGCTCTACCTAGATAAGGCTATGGAACCAGTTTTGCTTATAGGAGATTTAATCAAAAAAGTTAATGTTTATGTGACGGTCCATGGCGGAGGAGTTAATGCTCAGGCTGAGGCCGTTAGGTTGGCAATTGCTCGGGCTTTTGTTGGATACTTTAAGGAGGATGTAAAAGACAAGTTTTTGGGTTATGATCGGTTATTGTTAGTTGCAGATACAAGATATACCGAGAAATCTAAGCCAAACAGGAGCAAGCCAAGAGCAAAGAGGCAGACCTCTTACAGGTGAGAAAATGAGTTCATTTCCGATAAGATGCTTCAGTTGCGGGAAACCTATCGCTCATTTATATGAGAAATACATTGAACTTACCTCTTCGGGTAAGTCTTCAAAAGAAGCACTGGATGAATTAGGCGTGGAGAGATATTGCTGCAGATCCGCATTTTTAACGCATGTGGAGCTTTCTGATACGATTGGAAGATTCAGGAAATCTTAAGTTTTTTTGGAATTTTCTTTTTTAAGTTAATGTTTTCTGTTCTTTTACCTGTACCAAATCTCTTTTGAGAAGAGTTTTTCGTTTCTCTTTCTCGCAGTTTGCTACTCCCAACAATATGACTTTTTCAAGTTTTTCTTCGCAGTACTTTTCAAGTTCGTTAAGGAATCCCTTGCTAATTTTCACTTTGTAATTGTTTTTAATGTATTTTACAACCTGGCATTTTACGATGAATCTTAGGCTCATACTTAATTATTTGCATTTCAAAATAATAAAATTTTTCGTTTGTTTTAGCTTATTAAGATAATTTTAAAAAGAATAAATCATTAATTAATTTTATATTATCTTTTTTCAAGAGGTTTTAATCAAATGATAGATGTTGTGCAAGTTTTGCTGAATGTAATTTATTTTGTTTCGTTATATTATACAGTATTCTGGCTGATTACTTATCTTGAAGAGCCAGAGCCCCGTCGTGAAAGGAAGCATGTTTCAAATTGGCCTAAAGTCTCAATAATCATTCCGATGTATAATGAAGAAGAAAACATAGGTCCGACAATAGATAATCTCTGTAATATTGATTATCCCCGAAACAAACTTAAAATAATTGTGGTTGATGACGGATCTAAGGATAAAAGTTTTGAGAATGCCAAATTGGCCATTGAGCGAAACAAGGAAAAATATCCTGAATTGAATATTTCGCTTCTTCACCAGGAAAACAAAGGGAAATATGCGGCAGTAAATTTAGGGCTTAAGCAAGCAGATACGCCTTTTTTTGCCACTCTTGATGCTGATTCCTATCCTGAGAGGTCAGCTTTAAAGAAATTGATACTTGATTTTGACGATTCAAAGGATTTAGGTTCAGTCACGCCTATCCTTAAAGTGCATAAACCTGGGAATTTAGTACAAAAAATGCAATGGTTCGAGTATGCCATAAATCATTTTTATAAGTCTATTCTATCCTTGAGGAATGCAATCCACGTTACACCTGGTCCGCTCGCCCTGTATAAAACAAAGATTGTGAAAGATCTGGGCGGATTTAGGCCTGGGCATAAGACTGAAGATATGGAACTTGGAATGAGATTGCAGAAACATCATTACAGAATAAAACAATGTGATGATGCAATTGTTTATACCAAGGTGCCAAAGACTTTCAAGGCGCTGTTCAAACAAAGAGTGAGGTGGTATTTAGGGACCTTTAGAAATGTGATGGATTATTCTGATATGTTGTTTAACAAAAAGTATCATGACTTTGGATTGTTTCAGCTCATAATGATTCCTCTATCAGGAGTATTGGCTGTAGCTCTTGTAACTTTATTGGCGTTTTCTATGAGAACTAAGATTAAGTTACAATATCTTGCACTAAAAGCTTACAGCTTTAACATCTTTGAAATGATTAAGGACTCCTTTGCACATTGGAACCTTAAGTTTTGGTTTCTTAACCTAGACCTTAATTCTATAGTAATGATGAGCGTTTTTTCAGTAGTTATGGTTTTTATTCTTTATAAAGGAATAAAGATGTTTAATAAGAGATTCTCGTTGCACAAATCATATTTTGTTCCATTGTTGGTTTATACCTTAACATACTTCTATTTTTTGGCTGCTGTATGGTTAATAGTGTTTAAGGACTTGATATTTAAGAGAGAAATCATTTGGAAATGATGAAAAATGAAAAGAATACAGACTGTTAAACGCAGATATCTTGCAGCATTGCTTATTACAACTTCGGTTTTTATATTGGGCTTGTTTTTTGGGTTCCTGATGGATAATTTGAGAGCGGATTATTTCAC
Source organism: uncultured Methanosarcinales archaeon (assembly GCA_964386095.1). Lineage (GTDB taxonomy): Archaea > Nanobdellota > Nanobdellia > Woesearchaeales > JASKKU01 > JASKKU01. The sequence continues at coordinate 4,849 of CAYLQM010000004.1, read as the reverse complement.
GCAATTTGCACAAGAACAAGAGCTGGATTACAAGAGTCTTCAATTACAATATGAACTTATGAACAGCAAGGTGTTGTCCAATCAATGTCAGGGGTTAAGAACTTTGTTTGATAGATACATCAAGGATTTAGAGGACAATCGGGAAAGATTAGAAGCATATAATCAAAATGCCAAAATTAACAAAGAGGAATTTGCTTTATTGAAAAGGAGATACACTTTATCACAAATAAATTTTTGGTATGTCTCCCAACTGTTGAAAACAAGCTGCTCCAACTATTCAGATTATGTCACAATTCTTTATTTTTATGGCACTGATGAGGATTGCCCTGAGTGTGATGAGCAGGCAAGTTATTTGGATTATTTTAAGAAAAAGTTAGGACGCCAACTCTTAATCTTCGCTTTGGACTCTAACTTTGATGAAGAACCTGCAATTGGAGTTATTAAGGATAGTTATGGTGTTGCTGAACTGCCTGCTTTAGTGATTAATGGAAAACGGTTTGGTTTTCTTGACAAAAAACAGCTTTTGGATGTTTTATGCACTAATCTCAGGAATTCAGAAGATTATGAGATCTGCAAAGAGTAAAAGAGATAACTTCTTTTATACTACAAAAAGGAACTAAAGAAGAAAATGTTATTAATAAGATTAAATAACTAATTTTCATTCTTCTTGGTATATTTTTCTTTCTTCTCTGCAATAGCCATAGCCGGAGGGTTATTAGTTACATAATGACTTATGTTATCCTCTTCATTCATTTCAGACCATTTATCAGATAGCAATTCTGCTTGTTTTAATACTAATTCTGTTGCCATCTTTCGTTTATCCGGAGGATATCCATATTTCTTTAGTAATCGTTTAATTCCTACTCTTAATTTAGCTCTAACACTATCTCTATATTTCCAATCTATACTCGTATTTTTTCTGATGTAATCAGTGAGTTCTTGTGCAATTTTTCGAATAACTTTTTCTCCTAAAATATCAACTGCATTACTTTCTTCTATTAGCGCATCATAAAAGGCTAATTCTTCTTCTGAGATATTTAATTCCTTCAACTTACCTTGAGCATCTTCAACTTCTTTTCTAATTTCTTTAGCTATTTCAATCAATTCAAGAATTACTTGTGCCGAATCTATGCTTCTATTGTGATACTTTTTTATAGTTTCTTCAAGCATTTGAGAGAATTTTTTATTTTTCACTAGGTTTCTCCTAAATCTTACTTTTATTTCATCATTTAGCAATTTTTTGAGAGTTTCTAAGGCCAGATTTTTATAAGTCATATGTTTTATTTCCTCTAAAAATTCATTAGATAAAATTGAAATGTCCGGTTTATTTACGCCAGCAACTTTAAGTATGTCTATTACTTCATTAGGAACTATTGCTTTTGAAACAATTTGTTTGATTGCTGAATTAAGCACATCATCTGTTTTTCCTGAACTTGTTGTCTTAGTCATTGCTGCTTTTATTGCCTGAAAGAATCCCACTTCGTCTCTTATTTGCATAGCTTTCTCATTAGGTATTGCTAACGCAAATGCTTTTGACAATTCAGTCACATACTGAATATAGCGCTCTTTCCCTTTTTCTTGTTGTAATATGTGCTCAATTGCAGCAGGAATTATTGCCATTTTTTCTTTAGGTGTGCCATTAAAGAATTTTGAATAATCAAAGCCATGGAACATGTTTGTTATTATTTCATATTTTTCGAGCATAAGAGACACAGCTTCTTCTTGGTCGAAGGTTGGTTTGCCTCTTCCTCCGTTCTTTGTATAATTTAACAACGCTTTTTTTAGGTCTTCAGCAATGCCGATATAATCTACAATTAATCCACCGGGTTTATCTTTATAAACCCTATTTACTCTCGCTATCGCCTGCATTAATGTATGTCCCTTCATTGGTTTATCAATGTATAATGTATGTAATGATGGCACATCAAACCCTGTAAGCCACATATCCCTAACTATCGCTATTTTGAAATTTTCATTAGGATCTTTAAATCTTTCACCCAATTCTCTTCTTTTTCGTTTGGTTCTTATGTGTTTTTGCCATTCTTTTGGATCAGAAGCTGAACCAGTCATTATGACTTTTATCATACATTGGCTATCATCATCACTGTGCCATTCTGGCTTCAATTTTATTATTTCGTTGTATAACTCTACACAAATTCTTCTGCTCATACAGACTATCATCGCTTTCCCTTCCATTACTTGTTCTCTTTGTTGGAAGTGATTCACTATGTCTTTTGCAATTGTTTTTATTCTTTTTTCAGCACCCACTACTGCTTCTAACTTTGCCCATTTTCCTTTAAGTCTTCTTTTCTTATGAGTTTCTTCGTCTTCAGTAACTTCTTCAAATTCTTCATCAATTTTCTTCTTTTCTTCAGGGTCAATGTCTAATTTAACTAATCTTGATTCATAATATATTGGAACGGTTCTTTTATCTTCAACAGCTTGTTCAATATCATAGATGTCTATGTAATCTCCAAAAATTGCCCTAGTGTTTTTATCTTCAAACTCTATTGGAGTTCCTGTAAAACCGATGAATGAAGCGTTTGGCAAGGCATCCCTTAGATATTTCGCAAAGCCATAAGATATTGATGCATCTTTTTTTGATATTTTTGCTTTGAAACCATATTGTGATCTGTGAGCTTCATCAGCGATTACAACGATATTGTCTCTAGTTGAAAGAAGATCGTAAGTTGGCTTTTTTTCTTCATTAGAAAATTTTTGAATAGTTGTAAAAATAATACCTCCTGATGCAACTTTTAATTTTTCTTTTAAATCATCTCTATCTTTTGCCTGAATCGGATTTTGACGTAATAAGTCGCTACAAGACGAAAAGGTATTAAATAGCTGATCATCCAAATCATTGCGGTCAGTGATAACTACAATTGTAGGATTTTTCAGTTCTTTATTTCTTACAAGTTTTCCGGTGTAAAAACACATGGTTAAACTTTTTCCTGAACCCTGAGTATGCCAAACAACTCCTGCTTTTCTATTGGTTTTTGTTGCTTTTATTGTTGTTTGTATCGCTTTGTTTGTTGCAAAATACTGATGATATCCTGCAATTATCTTTTTTGTTTTACTTTTTGTTTTAAAAAATACGATAAAATTCTTAATAATATCTACTAACCTTTCTTTTGTTAGCATACCTTGAAAAAGAACTTGCATTTGAGGCACATTATTCAGTGCAATGTTTTTTCCATCAACCGACTTCCATGCTAAAAACCATTCTCTTTGGCTCGTGATGGTTCCAGCTAGCGCTTCTGTACCGTCTGAGATGATCAAGATTTCGTTATATGTGAATATGTTTGAGATTTCATCCTTGTATGTTTGTAGCTGGTTATAAGCTGCGTCAATTGTTGCATTCTCATCAATCGGGTTTTTTAGTTCGATAACGACTAAGGGGATTCCATTGACAAAAAGTATTATATCGGGTCTTCTGTTTTTGTTATTTTGAATGATTGTGAATTGATTGATGGCCAGAAATTCATTGTTATGAGGATTATCATCAATTATTTTGACTGTGAAATAATCTATTTTCCCATTTACTCGACATTCAACAGTAATTCCATTTACGAGATAATTATGAAAGGTTTCGTTGTTTTTTATGAGATTAGGAGAATTGGTCCGGAGAATTTTTTTCAAGGCTTCCTCTTGCACTTCTTTAGGCACATTAGGATTTATTCTTTCAATAGCTTTTCTTAATCTGTTTTTTAGAATCACTTCATCCCATCGTTCCCTTTCAGGCGAAATGCCGTCTGGAGCAATATCCGGACCATGAAGTATTGTGTATCCTAATTCTCTTAGGATTTCAAGTGCTGCCTGTTCTATTTCGGATTCTGTTAGTGAGATTTTCATTTTAGCTTTTGAGATATTGTTTTAGTGAATGCTATAATCTTTTCTGCATACTCCTTATCAAACCTTTTTCCATAATAAAGTATTCGGTTTCTAAAATATCTTAATTGATCTAGGATAATTATTTCTGATTCATCGAAACCAAGTTTTCTTGCAAAAGCCACTTCTGCTTCATGAGCTCCTTTGCCAGAACTTGCGAATCCCTGATTTAACATGTGTGATCTTATTAAAAACATAATAATATCATAACAAAATTCAACATAATCATTTGCAGTGTCATCATCTATTCCTAAAGAGTCAATCATTCTCTTAAGGAGTTCATATTTTCTTTTTGCTTCTATCTTGAGATCTTCTGCTCTTTGTTTATCTGGAGAAATCTTTTTGACAATTCCTTCGTTAAGATATTCCTCAAATGATTTTACTACTCTCATAACTCTACTCCTCCTATAAGGATAATCCCATTTAAGATGTTATTCTTCAAATGACGATCTATATTTTTCCACGAGTCATAAAAGTTCACATTAATTTCTCTATAAAGCATCTTTTCATATTTTTCTAAGTCCAAGATTTTATTTTTTCTTCCGATAACAGCTATATCAATATCAGAGTTTTCTGTGTCTTCCCCTTTTGAATATGAACCAAAGAGTATTATTGTAGCTCCAGGGAGTTCTTCTTCTAAGAAGTCTACTAAACCTGAGATGTAAATGTTTTTCAGGTTCTCAACTCTTTTTCGTTGTATTGCTTTATAGTTATCACGATTGAATTTTACGAAATTGATAGTTTTTGTTTTTTCTAAGATTATAAGATCTTTGTCAACAAGTTTTCTTACAGCATTAGAGATTGCTGTTGGAGAAACCGACAATATTTTAGCTAGTTCTCGTTGACTAAAGGATTCTCCTGCCCGCATCGCAAGGACAGAGAACAATTCCAATTCAAGGAGTGTAAAGTTAAGTTTATATATGTCCATTTTAGTTTATATGTGTAAAGTCAAGTTTATATA
>CAYLQM010000003.1:10610-53082 GCA_964386095.1 uncultured Methanosarcinales archaeon | reverse complement strand
AAATAAATCATCTTTTTCATAGATTATCTCCTCCTTACTCTATTTTTAAAGGGGGGTTGAGTAACACGAAAACTTCGCCAAACATCTCTTCTCTCTTAAAACACATATATAAATCTTTCTTTTTAAAAAATCGACATCATCTTCTAATGTTAACATTAAACGCTGCAAATAAAAAAGATTGAATAAATTCCAACAAAACATAAAAAACCTATAAAAACAAATAATTTTAAATATTCAAAACAATTCAAATTAGCAAAATGGTTTATGATGAAAACATTGCAAAAGACGAAGAACGGATTAACTTCCGAAAGGAACTTGATCTATACTTAAACCAAAGAAAACAAATTGTTAAAAAGGAAAAACACAAAAAGCCCAGATCTGAGCAAGTTAACAACATTACTTTAGAAATTTATAGTGAAAACGAGCCAGAAAAAGAGAACAAAAGGTCATTCTTTGCTAAAATATTATCTTGGTTTGTAAAAAGAAAAGGGGAAGCTCTAAGTGAAGAATTGATCGAAGAGGAGGTTGTTGAAGAAGAACCTTTAGAAATTAGAGATGAAAGCTCAAACAACGAGTTTGAAGAGATGGAAAAAGAAAGGATTTCTTCAGGATTTTTTTCAAAACTTTTTGCCAAAATTAAGAAAATATTTGTTAAAGAAGAAATTTGCGAGGATGTTAATGAAGAAACCATTGAAGAGGACCAACAAATAAACACAGAAGAATTGGAGAGGGATTTAAAAGTTACTTTCAGGTTTGTAAAGGCAATACTAACAAACATTCCATCAAGATACCTAAATAGAATCAAAGAGTTAAAAGAGTTTAATGAATACAGAGATGTCATTAAAAGATTCAACGAGCGACATAAAAAACAAAACAGATAGATTTTTATTCTTTTATCGGACTATTTTCAACGATGAAATGTGATTTCTGCAGGAAAAGGGAAGCTGAGATTAAGTTGCCATTTAATCCTTGCTATTTTTGTAGAGATTGTTTTAAGATATTCTTTGAGAAAAAAATCTTAAGGAATGTGAGAAAAAGCAAATTGTTAAAGGGAGGCTCAATAAAAATTTTCGCTGAGAAAAAAATCGAAAAAAAAATAGTGATAAATATTCTCTCAAGATATTTCTCAAAATCTAACAAACTTTGCTTTGTGAAAAGCATTTCAGAGGAAAACAATTCTGCTAAAACAGTGGAAGAATGCGCAATCAATTTTTTAGAGAGTCTTTTGCAAGGAGAAAAACAACAATATCCGCCTGAAAGAAATCTGCTTGACGACGTTTCAATTTACGAAATATTGCAATATGCAGAGCTTGTAAAAATTCCTGCTACTGAACCGAACTTTGGTAAGATTTACACTATGCTTAAAAAAATCTCCTTAAAAAACCCTTCCATATTCTTTTCGATATTCCAAAGTGCCAAGAAAATCCAACAACAGCTCAAAAAACAAGAACTTAAGCAAGGACAAGATAATTGAAACAATTATTTTATGTTTAATGCTCATTCTACTTATAAAACATTATAGATTAATTGAAACAATTGTCAAAATTCAAGACTCAATTAAATCAAACAATAAAAATTATCTTGTTGAATTTTGTCCAGGATGCAAAAAAAATGTCTTGTTGGTGTTCAATCAATCTAAAAACATAAAATGCGCCTATTATTCAATAAACGACAAAGATGTCTTAAAATTGCTGTTGTCAAAAAATGTCGAGATAAAAGTATTCTATTCCAATTTCAAAGAAACTATTGATAGCATTAAATCTCTAAACAAATCTTTAAACTATTCCGCCGTTAACTCAAAGATAATTCCAGTATATTCCTCAGGGCTGATGCATCACAAGTTTTGCATACTTGATGGTCAATATGTTCTCTTAGGTTCGCTCAACCCGACTTCAAAAGGGTTTCAGCAAATCAATGATTTTATTGTAATTCAATCAAGGGATTTAGCTAAAAAACTCAACAGAATATACTCAAACCTTGAAGATGATTGTTTTGATAATGGTTTAAACAAGTTAATATCTTATTTAGTATATCGAAAAATGGAACTTCTAGATTGCAGAACTGAACCCTGCAAAAAACGGCTTTTATACGAACTCAAAAATGCAAAAGAAAGAATCTGGTTCGCGCAATTTTTATTAACCGATGATGAAATTGCTGAGGCAATAGTGGAGAAAAGCAAAACGCTTGATATAAAAGGCGTTATTAGCGCAGAGAACATTAAACTCAGAGGAAGTGATTATCACAAAATTAAAAGGTTTACGATTGCTAAGAAAGATTTGCACATGAAAGTTTGGATAATAGACGATAAAGTAATAACCGGCTCGTTAAATCCATCAAACAACGGATTCAACAAAAATCAAGAGTTGATGTTAATCATAAACAATCAAGAAATCTGCAGCAAATATGTTGATGAAATCAATAAACTTTACAGTCAATTTGAGAATTAATTCTTCCTAACTAAATCCCTGACCAGCACGCCTAAAGCAGTTCCCAAGAAAAGCAAATAAAAGTATATATTAAGATGAAACCTCTTCGGTTTACTAATAAACAAATCCATTTTTGAGAGTTCCAAAGCATATTCCGAGAACAGAATTGCTGAAGAAGCTTCGCCCTGTTCTGCCAGTTGTTTGGCATAGGTGTAATAACTGTAAGCAACTATTGGAAAATAACCTTTTGCCGTCTGTTTTCGAATTTCTCTTAAAGCGGCATCAAGTTTTTTTGAAATGGTTTCATTAAATCGCGTCTCATCTACAAACAGATATGTATTATAAACATTAAGCGCTGCTTTGGTTTTAAGTGACTCAAACAAACACAGATCATATTTCTCTTCGGCAAAGTATCTTTGGGGTGTTTCCAAATCAATCGAAGACAACGTAGAAAGAGGAACATAAAATTTTAAAAATTCTTTCATAGAATTCAGCTCATGAATAGCGTCAATGCACTGTCTCCTTAAATAATGTTTATCAAAACTTAATTTGTTCTCATCCAAAGAATAAAACTTTGACCACAAAATCGCACTATAGATTCTTTCAAAAGCATAAGCTAAAGAAAACAGATCACTTCTGTTTTCCTTAAATTTTAAGAATTCCGTCTTAGCCTCTTCAATTCTCGCATTGACAACTCCTTTTATTTGCAGGTCACCCAGGGTGTGAGAATCCTCGGAAAGAAGATTTTCCTCAAAAAAATCAATTTTGTCCTCGATTATCTCTTCGATTTGACTTGTCTCTGCGGGATTGTTCTTGAAAAGAAGATAAGACAACCTTGGATTTGCACTAAAACAAAAACTAGCAGCAGCATAATAACTGCTCTTGTTTATAGCAACAAGTGAATCATTATAAAATTGCAAAGCTAAAAGAAAATAATCTTCATCATCTTTTTTTAAAGAAGAATTAACTTCACTTAACAGGGATTTAGTCCGGTCACACAACCGGTTAGCTACTTCTTTCATAACCTTTTCGTACTCTTCATCCGAAGCATTTGCCACTTGTTTTTCATCAAATCGTTTTCCAGTAAAATATTCAAGTGCTTCATACAAATTATTAGTTTCAATTACAGTTTTGTTTCCAAATACTTTTGCATAAGTTGTAAGATTAATTGTTTTATTATTGTGTTCAACAATTGATTGACCAAAAGGAATGAGAATTGTTGTAATATTAGTACCGAAAGTTGATTGCACCTTTTCAAACAATCCTGCCACAGGCCCTATGAGATACCCTGAATTTATAGTTCCTGTTACAGCAACATCATTGTCAATCTGCAAGTCCTTAAGGGCAGCAACAGTCAAAACAGCAATAGCCATACTGGCGCTTGGTCCGCTAACCATAAAACTATCTGTATCTACTCGATAAAAGAAATCATATTTCGAACAATCTTCATCCAAAAATTCACAAGCCAGACGGTTAGAATATCTAATTGCTGCCTGCAAATCTATACTACTCATTGGAGATGTATCTATAAAGACATTTCCAGAACCATCTTTTAACCATAGATATATTTTGGCGGTGCTTCCCCGCGCATCAGGAGTATGGGGACTACTAACGGCTAAAGCGTTTATTGCATACACTTTCGAATACTGAGAAACGATTTGAATAAACAGAAATATCGCAAACACAAAAACAAGCAATTCTAAAACAAGATATGAAAACTTTCCTCGACCAACAGAAAAGCTATAATTCGTCTTTCTTTTCGCAGGATGTTTTACAAACTTTTGAACTTTCTTAATTGGATTCACCTTCAACATTCAATCTTAAAATCGATAATTAAAAATAAAGTTTGAATTTATAAAACTATTCATTTCGTTATTGTCAAGTAGTTACCTTTATTTAATATAATTTCAATAAAAAAGTCCCAAGATATTCAGAAGTCCTAAGATATTTAGAAATCATCAAGCGAAGATTGAAAATTAACTTTTTCATTGTTTTTCTTGTTTTTCAGATTATTTTTTCTCACAGAAATTCCTTTTTTTGAAAGCAGATTTTCATCAACTTCAACATTTAACTGAGATAAGATTTTAACGGCAATTTTTTCTCCTATGATTGATCTAAGTTTTTGGAATCCTGCTTTCTTTACATCCCCCAAGTTCTTAATCTCTTTTGAATAAAGCAAACGCGCTCTATGTTTCCCAATACCTTTTAATTTAAGCAAAGGAATAAGTTCTTCTTTTGCTCCGTAATTTAACCTTAATCTTAATTTAAATAAGTCGTTAACAAATCTGGTTTTATTAAGTACTTTTACTAATTCGATTAAAGCATAAACCAACCAACAAACCAATTCGAGTTTAACCCTTAATTCTCCCGGTCTTATATTATATTTTTCTAAAAGGTCCTCTTCGTCCGTTTCATTAATCCAATCATATAACAATTTCGCAAACTTGACTGATTTAAGAAAATGTTCAAAATCATAATCAAATTCAGAGGGCACATCAAATAGTATATCCTTCTCTACATCTTGAATCAACTCAAACAGTTCATCAACCTCCTTTTTGTAAACTGAAGGCAACGGTCTAAGTTCCAACGATTTCGAGATAAGGAGCAATACTGCAAAAACATCAAACTTCTCAATCTGCTCTAAACCCTGCACAAAGTCGTAAGCAGTCAATGGATCCAGATACAACTCAGCAACCCTTTTGCCAAGATGTGTTGCAGAATAAGAATTCTCACGGATAGAAAGAAAATTCATTTCAATTAACTCATCAACAATACCTTTAATCATAAATTTAATCTTATCAATATCTTCAAACTGATAAGACCAAAAGGTTTTGCTAAAAAAAGATATCAACTCACCTTCCGACTTGAAGAAGTTAGATGCAATCAATGATAAAACAAAAGTTCTTAGAATAGGTTCCACTGCGAGTTTTGAATAGATATCTTCCGGCATTCCATTAATATAATCATTAACAGCTTTGTCCCTCTCTGATTGACTTGAAACAACAATAATCGCCTCACCAACTGTGTCGTATTTTGGTCTTCCAGCTCTACCAGCTTGTTGCATATATTCCATTATCGGGATATAAACAGATCTGCCGCGACTATACCTCTTCAGATCCCTTATAATAACTCGATATGCTGGCAAATCAACGCCTGCCGCCAAAGTTGGAGTTGCCACAATTACTTTAACATACCCTTCCCGAAAAGAACGTTCTAGCAACTCTCGCTGTTCAGAAAGCAGTCCTGAATGATGAAAACAAACGCCATATTTAATTGCTTCACCGAGACGCAGACATTGAACGGTTGGTCTTTCAAGAAAAGACACAAGTTCATTGCTCAAAGTTTTAAGTTTTGCTAAATCCAAATTTAAACTCAATTTTTTTTTCCTCTCCAAAAATCTTGCAATATCCAGAGCAACTTTTTCTGCGCTTCTTTTCGCATTAACAAAAATTAAAACCTGTTTCTTTTTCTTGAGTGTATCAACTATTAAATTAATGATTGAATCAGCAGAATATGAGTTCAATTTTAAATTCATTATAATTAAGAAAATCTAATACATTAAAAAGATTTTGAAGTTGAATTTAAATTTTGTGATGGGATTTATGATTCTCATTAGTTAAAAATAGAAATTCAAAATATTTACAGAAAAGTCATATAAACAAATTTAATAAAACTCTCGGAAGATGTTGTTCGGAAACAAATTTTGATTCCTAAAGGAAGAATCCATTAAAAAAAGATTGAACTTGTGCTCTTCAAAAAACGCTTTAAGTCTGAACGCATCATCAAACAGCAAAACATTCTTACCGCATAAAAAGAACCTTAAATGTTTTAGAGTAGATTCCTCTGGTTTAATCTCTATGAATTTCTTTTTTGATTTCAGTTTTTTAACATCAAAAAAAGTTGCTTCTTTACCATTAAATAAAAGCGCATCTCGAGTCACAAAGTTTTGATTCATAAAGAGAAAAGTCTTATCATCAAATCGAACAATCCTGAACACATCAATCAAATCAGAGTCAGGACATCGGATACCAATAACATTCTTAAATAGATTTCTTTTAAGTACCAGACGACGAAACAAAAAAGTGCCCGCATCTGAGTTAACCTTATCATTAATACCAATAAAAAGCGTATCCTCAAAAGGTAAGAAATTGTTTATATCTATATAAATATAATCTGGAAGCTCTAATAAAATATGAAGATTAAGTTTTTTAACGAATTTTAAAACTGATGTTCTGTGCTCAAGTTCATTCAAATATCCGAAGATCATGCCATACCTCGTAGTTAAGATGTAATCCTTAATATCCTGCAATACCCAAGGTTGATCAAATTGGTTTACAAAAAAGATGTTCTCATTAAAACTCTCAAGAGCAGCGATAAAATTCGAGAACTGATTATCTATTTTGTAAGAAGGTTCTGAAATTTGATTAAATACAACAAAATTCATAAAACCTAAATAATCTAAAAAGATTTATAAATTTAATTATACATTTTTTAATTATGACTTCAAAAAAAGACGATAAATTTTTTTTTATAATCAATTTGAAAACATATATTAAAGGCTCTGCAGCAAACGCATTAAAGCTTTGTAAGATTTGTGATAAACTCCAAAAGACTTTCAAACATTGCGAGATTATAATTGCTGCTCAAGCGCCTGACATCTTCAGATTGTCTCGCGCGTGCAAAATCAAAATCATCGCGCAGCACGTTGACAGGATTACTCCAGGAGCTCACACAGGAAAAATCTTGTTTTATTCCGTAAAAGAAGCGGGCGCAAAAGGGGTTTTAATCAATCATTCTGAAGATCAACGAACGCTTAAAGAAATTCAGGAGTTGGTAAATGAATGTAAAAAGAATAATCTAAACTCAATCGTGTGTGCCATAAATGATAAAATCGGACAAGCTGTCGCTAAATTCGCTCCCGATTTTATTGCTATCGAACCTCCGGAATTAATAGGAACAAAAGTCTCGGTTTCAACAGCAAGGCCCAACTTAATTAAGAACAGTGTTGATTCAATAAAAGCTATTAATTCAAAGATAAAAGTACTTTGTGGTGCAGGAATTCATTCAAAGAGAGATATTAGCAAAGCATTAAAACTCAATGCGGATGGAATTCTCGTAGCCTCAGCAATAGTAAAAGCCAAAAACCCAGAACACAAGATAATTCAATTCTGTGAAACAATTGAAGATTTTTTTAAAAAAAAGAAAAAATATTAAAATAAGTTCTTGGTTCGTATCACATAACGGGAGGCGTGGCCCAGCGGCTACGGCGGTCGGCTGCAGACCGACTTTTCCTGGGTTCAAGTCCCAGCGCCTCCTTTTTATTTCATCTTCGTTATTTTTTGCTGAAAAAATTTGATAAATAACTCTGTTTCGAGTCATTAAGCAGCTCTTCTTCAGAGATTCCAATAACGCTGACGATTGTCTTTATCGCTGGAATTATCTGGTTGTTCGTATAATACTCTGAATCATAATCATCGTCCTTACACTCGTTCGGCAGTCGAATTTTATCGCTTAATTTGGATCCATATTTAGAAACAACATAAGAGATAATCATTCCAGGATAAGCATCGATGCCTTGTTTAATCAATCTCTCAGCGGCAACAACATGAGGTCCTTTAGATTCGTAAAGATGAATTTCCTTTTTTAACTGCGTTTTTAATACAAGCTTCTTTAATGATACTTTATAAGTTTTGACCTCATTAATGATATTTTTTACATAACGAAGAACCTCTTCCTTTGAAGCGTTATTAAGTATCATTTCCAGTACTTTTTCCTGAATTTCTTTTGCGATTGGAGACCAATCCCTTCTAATCGTTTCAAATCCTTTAACAACAACATTTCCATCTTGATCAAGAAGTGCGTATTTTTTCTTTGCACCTGTGTCCGAATCCTTGGCTGAAACAAAGATTGCTGATTTGTAAAATCCTTGAAGCTCAAGCTTCATAACGCCCGGCAATTTTTTATTTATCTTTTCAACAAGGGCAAAAACCTCTTCTCTCGGTCTTCCCTTTAAACTGACAAAAATAGAATCCGTATCCGAATAAAGAACTAAATAATCGTGCTTTGAAAAAGTTTCAAGAATCTGTTTTATGTACATCCTGCCAAAAGAGGTAATATTTCTTGCGCATTCGTAGCAATACCATGATGAATAGGGATAACCCAAATAACCATATATCGAATTCGCTACAGTTTTGAGAGCATACTGTCTCGCATAGAGAATTGCTTTATCTTTCTCACTTGCTTTCTTCACAAGTTCTTTTATGCGTGACCTTCTAGAAATCAAATTTTCTAAGATATAAGGAACAAATCCCTTGTTATCCTGACAGAACCAGGCACTCTTATCAGGTGAATAAATCCTTTTTTTGCACTGCGCATTGCAGGTCTCAGGAGAGATATTGTGAGAAATTATTATTGTTGGATACAGACTCTTAAAGTCAAATACAACAACATCCTCGTAAAAACCTGGCTGTGGTTGATAAACAAATGCACCTTCATATGAACGACGTTTTCTTTCGCTAAGCTCTTGCTCATTCGGTTTGTTAGGTGAGAGCATATTGTATTCTTTTTCTCTCTTAAAGAAATACGATTCAACAAGAGATGAATAATTGCTTCTACACACAAAAAAGAGGGGCAGAGAAACAAGTTTACTCAATTCGTCCATTATTGGGAAAATCTTCTTCAACAGCAGGTAACACAACTCCGAATCCCTGAGATTATACTTCGCGAAAGCATCCAAATCTTTGTTATTTTCCCAAGAGTATGATAGATTATCCAAATCAACATCTAATTTTTCCTTAGACAACAATTCTTTTGAAACTTCATTCAGAGAGAACGATTCTAGATTTAAGGAGGACCTTAGAACGCCGCGAACAAAACGATATATGTCTATATGTACAACACCCTTAATCTTTGCGTGTTTGAACGCTGAACCAGTTATAACTAAGCCCGAGTTATCAATACCAAAATCAAAATCAACTCCCAAAACCTTTGCTCGTTTAGAAAGGTAAGGCATATCAAATCCATCTGAAAAGAAACCTGTCAGGATGTCTGGATCAAATTCATTGAGATAATAATTAAACTTTTTTAACATTTCTTCTTCTGAATCCAAAACTTCGACAAAATCCAAATTAAAATTAACCTTCTTGTGTGTTAACACTTTCTTAAATTTTTTGCAATATAAGGAAATAAACAAAATCGGATTTTTTTGCGGGTTTATTTCCCGATTATTTGAATAAGTTTCAATATCCACTGCGAGAATCTTTGGTTCATAAAATCCTGAATCTTCTGAAAGCTCTAATGATTTTATAAGATATGCAGGAACTTTATAATCTCTAAAGAAATCTAATTTTTTCTCTCCATCAATCTCAACATCGTAATATGAAAAAGTTGAGAAATCATTGTCATATAAGAATCGTTTAATATAAGGCACATTCGCTTCATAACTATGAACAAACGCTGAAAATTTTTGCTTAATCAAATCCTTCAAGACCCTGACTCCTTTTGGAGAATTCACAAAAATTTTATAGAGTTCCTTCTCGGAGTTTAGGACTTTCTTCGTTTCCCGCTTAAGATTAACAACATAATATTCGTTCGTACTTAAACCCAATAATTCGTCACTTTTCACCTTAAAATTAGGGTCAAATTCTACATAAAAATAAGGCAAAAATTTATTGTATAGCAAAACAACCTTTTGACTTTTTATTCGTCCATACAATTCAAGATAAACTTTTCCATCCACAACACGGTAATTCAAATCTATCAAAAAAAAGTTTGATTTCATTTTTTGGATTTCATATTAAGGATTTAATCTAAAGAGGCGTATTCTTTTTTCAACAGCAACGCATCCTCTTCAATGGTTGGACTTTCATTAATCAACACTCCTCGAATATTAAATTTTTTCATAGCTTTGAGCAAATCCTTATAATTAAAGTCTGACTCCTGAAGAGGCAAATGCTTTTTTTCGCCTTTTTCCGAATAGCTTATTCCGGAAACATGTACATGCATATCTTGTAAAACTTGTTTTCCCAATTCAAGTTCAATTTTAGTAAACATTTCAACGAATTCATCATAAGTATTGAACTTGCCGTTTTCTCTAGCGTGTTTATGAGCAAAGTCTATGCATGGCAAAACCATATCAATCTCTTTGCTAAGCTTAATCAATTCATCAATGTCTCCAAACTGAGTTGGTTTGCCAGTCAATTCCGGCCTTATCTGAACATTAATATGATTTTCCTTAAGCTTTGAAACAATACGCTGTAAGGCACTTTTAACCTGTTCATAGGTCTTTTCCTTAGAATCATTCATATAATAAGCTGCATGGAAAGTTACAGAATGACCCCCGCACAAATAAAGTTTGTATGCTGCATCCATTATTCTTTTAATACTCGCCTCAATTTTCTCAGATTCATGCGAATTAAGATTAATATAATAAGGTGCGTGAGCCGTAAGCTTCAGGTTTAACTTCTTCGCTACATGATTAACTTCAGCAGCCACAGAATCGCTCATTCTAACCCCTCTAACAAATTCAATCTCCATTCCATCTAAGCCCAATTCCTTTAATCTATACAATCCGTTTAAGATTCCGGATTTAGAACTTAACGGTATTCCTGCGGTACAAAAATTCAATTTATGAAAGCTCATCTCATTTTTACAAGTTATTATTCTATTTAATACTTTTTATATCAGTCCTTTTTGGATTAATCAGTAAAATTTAAAAAGAACTCCGCAAAACCTGATAAATACGCCGAGGTCGCATAGTCTGGTCAGTGCGGAGGATTGCTAATCCTCTGTCCTTTGGACACGGGGGTTCAAAACGCTCAAAGGGGTGTGAAAATCCCCCCCTCGGCGTACCCAAAATTCTTAGTTTTCCTGCATATTTAAGAATTCTTCAAAAAAACCTCAATAAAAAAGCTTTTAAAAAAAGGACCCTAACCTAAAAGAATTATGAATGCTTTAAAAACTTCACTAAATGGAAATCCAAATGTAGGTTCCTTAATCTTCGTTAACAACAAATTAGGATTAATTTCACCCAGATACTTAAAGAAATACAAACAAAAACTTGAGGAAACCTTCAAAGTTCCTTTCTATCAACTGACCATATCAGGCACTGATTTGTGGGGCATTTTTGTTGCTGGCAATGATGAATTTGTATTTATTCCAGAAATTGCATTTCCAAACGAAATTAACACATTAAATGAAATCTGTAAGAAACATAAAATTTCCCTAATAATTATATCCGACAAAGCTACGGCTTTAGGAAATTTAATCTTAATGAATCACAATTCAATCATTCTTTCGGAAGGATTAAACAAGAATACTTATAAATTAATCTCTGAAAAAACCAATTTAAAAGTCATTCATCTAAACGAAGACATACTTATAGGTTCACTTGCACGGGTGAACAATAAAAAAGGAATAATTAGTCCCAAGATAGATAAAGAAGAATCTCAATTATTAAAGGATTCCCTCAAAATTGAAACTGTTGAAATGACAACAAATTTCGGAAACAATTTTATTAGTGCGGGAATAGCATTAAACGATTCTGGTTATATTATTAGCGAGTTGAGTTCCGCGGTTGAAACTTATGAAATAGATCAATTCCTAAGAGAATGAAAAACACTGAACTTAGAGAAAAAGAGTATTTCTCCCTGTTAAATCAATTGGAAGAAGAACACTATCAAGCAATCAACAATTTAGACGAAGTAAATTATTCAATTTATTGTTTAGAAGAACTTAAGAAAATAGACAAGGAAAGTTCAATTCTCTTTCCAGTACTTAATGGAATCTTGATTGAGGGAAAAATTAAAAAAGCAAGAGAAGTAAAAGTAAATGTGGGAGCAGGAGTTATGACTACAAAAAGCGTTGACGAAGTAATATCTATGCTGAAAGCCAAACAAAAAGAATTAAAGGCCCGGGTTAACAAGATTAAAGTTCAGATTGACAACATAACCCGATTAATTCAGAAATAAAAGGATGGGAAAAATGTTCAAATTCTTTAAGGACAAAATCAAGAGTTGCATAAAAAGCTTTTCAAAAAAAGTAGAGGAAGAATGCGAAATAATTAAAGAGCCCGTTAACGAAAAAACAGAAAGTATCGAAGAAATTAAACGCGAAAAATCGGAAGCAGGCAAACATAAAAATGTCACAAACGAGGACAGAGAGGAAGAAACTTGCGCAAGTTTAAATGAAAAAGAATCTAAAGGATTCCTTTCAAGAGTAAAAGATTCATTCAAAAAAACAAAAATTTCAGAAGAAAAGTTTGAGGATTTGTTTTTTGATTTGGAGTTGATGCTTCTGGAAAACAATATTGCTTTGGAAGTTGTTGAAGAAATAAAAGGAAAGCTTAAAGAGAAATTAGTTGAGCAACCTCTCGAACGAAAAAAGGTTAGGCAAATCATAGAATCTACGTTAAAGGAAGCAATAGACAAAATTTTAAGTTTTGAAAAGATTGATGTGGTTGAGATGATTAAAAAAAGTGAAAAGCCGTTCAAGATAGCTTTCTTTGGTATAAATGGGTCGGGCAAAACCACAACCATCGCTAAAATTGCCAATTTATTAAAGCAAAAAGGATTTTCTTGCGTCATTGCTGCTTCAGACACTTTCCGAGCTGCTGCCATTGATCAACTAGAAGAACACGCTAAAAATCTCAACATAAAACTAATAAAACATCAATACGGTTCTGACCCGACAGCTGTAGCTTTTGATGCAGTGGGTTACGCAAAGTCAAAGGATATTGATGTTGTGTTAATTGACACTGCTGGCAGATTGCACTCAAACAAAAATCTGATGGATGAATTAAGGAAGTTAAAACGGGTAATCAAACCAGATTTAAATCTCTTTGTTGGGGAAAGCATAACAGGAAATGATTGCATTGAACAAATTAGAAAATTTGATGAATTTATCAACATTGATGGAATAATTCTAACCAAAAGTGATGTGGATGAAAAAGGGGGCACAGCGATATCCGCTGCTTTTGTAACAGGAAAGCCAATTCTATATTTGGGAACAGGACAAGGATACTTCGACCTCAAGGAATTCAACAAAGAAGAAATCATTAATGCCATCTGGTCCTAAGGACGAAGTAAAGTCGCATAGAAGCCTTTCATAAAAAGAGTGAACTTGTTTGAATTGTAATTCAATCTGATATCGCCTGAATCTATCAATTTCTGAATTAAAGCGCGATTGTTCATGTCATTAATCAACCGAACAAGTGTATCTCCTTCCAGATAAATTATCAAATCCGGTTCGTCGAACAATTCTTGGTCGGAAACTTTGAAAAGATTAGAAGTGATTATCACATAAAAAATCTGATTTGCTTGAGCAACAACAAACTTAATTTTCGCAGGTTGCATATCAAAAAGGTTTGAATGAAGTTTATAAAATTTCAACCCTTTCAAAAAGTATTCTATATGAATCAATTCAAAGTGAGGAACCTGTTCATTAATGGTCACTGGTGGAATATATTCAGGCAGTTCAGCATCTTGATGAATCGAGAAACCAGTTATAAGAATAAACAAAACAAGAAGAGACATAATAAATAAAAACAAAACTTGAGAGACAGCATTCCTCTTCTTATTTTTAGTCTTAGATGACATTTGACTTTACTTTAAAAGGCAACAATCCTTTTTCAAATTCCATCCGTGCAATCTTAGCGGGGTCATAATTTATTTTCTTAAGTTCCTCACCTGAAAGTTTTATTAACATCGGTGCACCCATGGACAATTGAAGAGTCCTCGCTCCCAAAATCCTAGCGATTTCAAAACGAGTATACTTTCTTTTCATTAATTCACCTCTTTCAAAATCTTAAGCAGATATTGAAATTTCTCTTTTGAAATGGCCAACATCTGAACAATGTCTTCCTTTTTCAATGGAAAGTTTCCACCTTTCTGAATTGCACAAATTTTACCATCATCTCTGCGAGTTAAAGTAAGTCTTGCTTCTGAAAGTTCAAATTCTTCTGAAATCGGATCAATGAAAAAATACTTGTCTATCTTAAATATTGTTGTAGGTATCACTAAATGTTTTATTGGCAACTTTTTGTCAGTCAGTTCATGATAATCAACTTTGCCGTCTACAACTTTCGGGAATCTTGCGTTTAATAAAGCTAACATAGCTGCGAAACCCGCAACATCTATCAAATTACCATCGTCATTAATTACAACAATGTCAATACTAACATTCCAAACAGCTTCTCCTTCTTCAATACACAGTTTCTCAAAATCTAATGCAGGAGCTTCTCTTAATCCTCTATCCACCACCCGTGAAAACTCCACAGCATCCATGTCTGGAGGTCCAGGCAAATAGTTCTCGGAAGCCAATGGAGACAAAGACACTTCAACCATTAGGTTACCTTTATTTGGTGTATCAGGATAGGGCTCATCAATGGATAATTTAACACCCGCAATCACTTGAGTTTGACCAAATTTTACGGAAGCTGAACCTTCAGCCGTCTTAACAACATCCAAATCATAACTAATGTCTCGATAATCTGTCAGGCCTCTGTTATCATAACGAACATTATTTTCAAAATACTTTAACACGTGTTGTACTTCATCATTTCCTCTCATTGGAATCACCTGCCTTTTTAAATTTCTCAAGTAAAGCTTCTTTTTGGACTTCATATACCTTCAATGCGGCATTCCTTGCAAGGTCCACTAATTTTATAAGATTCTCATCGTCCACGATTCCATCCATCTGAAGAAGCGAAACTTCTCCTGTATTATGAATGAAAGCAAAGGGAATATCAGAGACTTCGCCCTCAAAAGCTTCTTCTTCATACCTCAAATCCACTACCAGTTTATCATCCACTTTGCCAACAGCCACAGCGCTTACCAAATCTTTCATTGGAATACCCGCATCGGCTAAAGCTAAAGCCGCCGCGGTAATTCCTGCGCAACGAGAACCAGCGTCTGTCTGCGGAAGCTCAATAAAAACATCCACCACAGAATTTGGAAAATGATCTAGCAGAACTACTGGCAACAAAGCTTTCTCAGTAACCATAGAGATTTCCTTTGATCGTCTGTTGCCGCCAGGTCTAATTCGTTCACCAACACCTGAAAAAGGTAACATGTTATAATTGCATCTTAAGATTCCTTTTTTAGGATTCTGTTTAAATCTGGGAACCAGCTCTCTTGGTCCATAAACTGCAGCATATGCTACGGTATCACCCATTTTAAAATAAGCGCTTCCATCTGCTTTTTCAATAACGCCAACCCTGGCATCCATAGGCCTAAGGTCTAAAAAACCTCTTCCATCAATTCTTTTATCAAAACTCATATGATCACCTCAGTTTTTGACCTGTTTCTTTTTCTAAAAATTCTTTAATCCTATCGGTTAAACCCGATGTATGAGCCATTTCATTTATAATTTTAATAGCTTTCGTCAACAATAATTCCTGATTGGGCTTTCCATCAATCCAAATGTAACCATTTCTGCCCACATAAATTTTACATTCCGTAGATTTTTTTAGCATAGTTATCATTGAGGCATTTTTACCAATAACTCTTGGAACCTTCACAGGCGGAAACTTAATAATTCTGCCACCGATTAATCTTGTCAATCCCCTATCTTTTAAAGTTAGATCTACTAACATCTGGGAAGTAACCCTTGAAATTTTCGCAAAGATTACATCACCTATATCAAGGTATTTCGTCAGGTCATCCCCCCTTTTGACAAACTCATTAACAGCATCCTTTATTGGCAAAACGGCATCATAAGCGCAGCCCAAATCAACTCTCCAACCTGAAACCAAGATATCAGTCACAACACCTATAACTGTGTCTCCTTCTCGTGGTACATAAGCCCCACTCAAAGGAATTACTTTTATAACTCTTTTATTTATTTCCACCAGACCAAGCCGTTTAGAATAAATCTTATCATCCTCTCGATATGCTTCGCCCGTTGGTACAAAATCCATCCCTTCAGCAAGAAGCTGGCCAGGAATAACTACTTCCTTATCCTTAACTTTAACAACACCCATCTCTTCACCTCGCATTACTTAAATTTTAAGCCAAAAGTGATTACCCATTACTTTCAGATTATTTTGAAGTTAGAACCTTGACTTCAACAGAACCGTGAGTCAGATTATTAAGCTTGTCCATGACATCGTTAACCCTGCCTGCGGGAACAGTCAGCTTGCACATAAACGAACCATCAGACAACCATTCTTCGCTGCTTATGTCGCCAAGTTCTTTCAAAACACCATAAACCTTAGCGGCATAAACTGAATTCAGAATCACTTGAAGAAGTTTCTTCTCGAACCGAATAGGCATAACTAATTTTATTTTGTCTACGACTTCTTTCAACAGTCTTTCAATTTTCTTTGTTGGTTCGATATGAACTTTCGCTTCTTTTATTGCTGCTTCAATTCTTGCAGGCGGAATCGGCAATCCTGTCCTAGGATCAATTGCATTTGTATGAATCAAATCAATCACTTGTTTAAGTTTTCGTTCTCTAATCTCCTCGCGCTGTTTTGTCGTCAGATGGATTTCTCCTTCTTGAATAATCCGTTTGGCAATTTCTTCTGGCTCCGAAGTACCAAACACTCGGTTTAACTCATGTTCCGAAGCCAACAACCCTTTATGCGCATCGTAAAAGATATGCAGACTTTTTACTGCATCTGAAACATCAACATCCTCGCCATGTTTCAATCGAATTGCCAAGTCAGGGTCTATAACAACTTCAAAAGTATGTTCTCCTTTTTTCAATTTGGCTAAATTAAAACTAACCGAACCCTTTTCGGGATCAAAACTCATAGTATCACTCTTTAAGTCCGCCATAGTTCAGAAAGGCGGCTTATGACAAATATTTCACAAAAACTCGTATCAATTCATTTCATACATCAAAGTTTATCTAAGTCTATCCTATCTTAAAGTTTATTTTTTGAGTAATGCCTTTATTCTGTTTTTTGCAAGCAAAGTATATTTCCTGCTATTATTCACATAACCAACATCAATTCTCTTCAAGTTAAACTTATCTTTAAGCAGTCTTTGAAGAATGCTCAAACCTAAAGATGCAGCTTCTTCAAAAGACATGCCCTGCTTATATTCTTTCTGAAGGATCTTGTCCGCATCTTCAGCAAATTCGCCTACTGCTTTCGCATAATATTTAAAGTAAATTCCTGTTGGGTCAGTTTCATATAATTGAGGACCGGAATCATAACCTGCTACAAGTAAAGACACGCCAAAAGGTCTTGCTGCTCCTGACTGTGTATAGTACTGCATCAAATCGCAAAGCTCTCTCACGACCAACAAAACATCCGTAGGGTTGCCATAGTAAAGTTTATGCTGTTGAGCAAAAACCTGAGCTCTGGAAATTAAGACCCTTGCATCAGAAATTATACCAGAGCCTGTTGCCAAAATATGATCCGCAACCACAAATATTTTTTCAACTGAATCCTCTATAACTAATTCATTCACGATTCGTTTATCAGCCAATAGCACAATGCCGTCTTTATAAACAATCCCTAAAGCTGTGGAACCCTGCATAACAGTTTTTTTTGCATACTCTACCTGAAGCAATCGTCCGTCAGGGCTAAACAAAGTTATGGCCCTATCGTAACCCATCATTTGGTGATCATTTAAATCCATTCAAATTCACCTCTTTAATTTTCCGTTTGATTTTAAAAAGAGTGCCTGAAACAAGTAAGCTCCTCACCCGAATCTTTTGGTTATTTACTTCATTTATAAAGATTATGGAAGCCTTTAGAAAATCAACATATTTTCGATTTACCATCAAAACAAAATGATTGCTTTTGCTTAAGTTCTCAACAACAGAAAGCATTGAAATCCCATACACAAAGTTACCCATAAAAGAACGAATCTGATTTAAAATATCATCTCCACACTTTTCCCAAGAACAACCGTCCAATTTAAACAAAACATATCTTTTCTTTTCCCGGGAAGCTGGTTTAAGAAGCTTCATCACAAATAGAATTTAAGAAAGGTTTAAATAATTTTTGAGTTCCAAACATAGAGAAACCATTTTAAAGTTAAAAAAAAAGAATAAATATGAAAAATTCGCGAATAGAAAAAGTAGAAATTTGTCAATTTAGATAAATAAAGATAAACAAATTAAGAGGAGGACAAAAATGGTTATGAGCGGAACTGAAATTAGCATAATAAAGATAATCTTGGGGATTATCATAGGAGTGCTGCTTGCAGTAGTTTATTCTTTAAGAGTAATAGTCTTAATGGAAAGGAAGATTACAAGAATGGATATTAATTTAATAAGAATAGTAAACAGGCTCTACAAAGCTGAAGAGAAAGAACTTAAAGAAGAAAAGAGAATTGAAATGATGTTAAATAAGAAGCTCAAGAAAGACGCGGCTAAAAAAACTAAAAAGAAGACAAAAAAAGCAACTAAGAAAGTGGCAAAAAAAGCCAGTAAAACATCCAAGGCAAAAAAAGCAACTAAGAAAAAAAGCAGCAAGAAATCAAGCAGGAAGAAAAAATAAACTGTTTTTATAGTTTTTCAATTTTTCTTTGATTTTAATCATTGTTATTGTTAAATGTTGCATTTTAATATAAAAACCACAAATCTTAAAATTGATTAAAAACTTTTTGTAAATATGAAATTCGAAGA
This sequence comes from uncultured Methanosarcinales archaeon, assembly GCA_964386095.1. Lineage (GTDB taxonomy): Archaea > Nanobdellota > Nanobdellia > Woesearchaeales > JASKKU01 > JASKKU01. Next base: position 34,075 of record CAYLQM010000003.1, on the reverse strand, counting down.
AGTCATTGTTAAGATAAAAACCTTAGAGATTCAAGGTGCTGAGGTCATTGCACAGGCAAGTGTGAATGCGATTCTTTCAGTTCTTGAAGAAGTCCAAGACTGGGACAAGAAAAAAATTATGGAAAAATTAAATTCCTGCAAGGAGATTCTCATAAAAACAAGGCCCACAGAACCCGCAATGGTGCATTCATTAAACTATCTTTTGGATTTCAAAACTTTCCCAAATTTAAAAGCAATGGATTCTGTGAAATTGACTGAAGAAATTATCAAACGAGCAAATTTCATCATCAGACATTTTTCTGAAAGTGACGAGATTATTTCCGAAATAGGTTCAAGAAAAATTAAGAAGAATTATATTGTGTACACTCATTGCCATTCTTCAACAGTTATGCGAATTTTAAAAAGAGCTTGGGATAAAAAAATTAAATTTAAAGTTTGTGTTACCGAAACTAGGCCACATTATCAAGGAAGAAAAAGTGCTAAAGAACTTAGCGAATACGGAATACCTGTGACATACTTTGTTGATTCTGCTGCGAGATTCGCAATTAAGAAAGCTGATATCATGCTAATCGGTGCGGATGCGATTTCAAGTGATGGCAAAGTCATAAATAAGATAGGATCAGAATTGTTTGCAATCATCGCTAACAGATATGATGTTCCAGTTTATTCATGTACCAATTCCTGGAAATATGACCCTGAAAGTAGATTTGGCTATGACACGCCTATTGAAGAAGGAAGATGTGATGATATCTGGAAAGGTGCTCCTGAAAAAATAAAAATTCACAGCCACCTTTTTGAAAGAGTAGAACCTAAACTCATTTCAGGGATCATTTCAGAGTTGGGGATTTATCCGCCAGAGAGTTTCATCGAAGAAGTTAAACGTAAATATTCCTGGTTCTTTGAGAAGTATTAAAACTATGACCTCTTAGATTTAGATTTTGTCCTCTTCTGTTTTTTAGTTTCAATCTTTCGACTTTTCCCTGATTTATTGGACGCTATTGAATTAACCTTTTTTGTTTTGGCTTTTTTTTCATTACTTTTTACTTTATTCAATTTTTTGGTTTGTTTTTGTTCTTTACTCTTTTTTTTATTCCTTGTTTTCTTTGCAGTTTGCTTTTTTTCAGTTTTTTCACCTTCATCACTAATCCGTTTGGATCTTCGTTTCTTCGGCAATTCTTTTTCTGGTGCTGTAGTCTGCTTTCGTTTCCATTCAGGGATCACTTTATTTTCAAATTCATCGATCTCCCTAATTAGTTTATTACGTTTTTGTTCCAGTTCTGCAATAATTGCATCATTCTTTACTTCATCCATTATCAAACCGCACTCGGGGCAGATAAAATTAAAGTCCATAGCTTGTTCAAAACTTAACCTCATACATTGATTTTGACAGGAAAAAAAGAAATTGTTCTTTTCCCGTTTCAACCGAGATTCTACGCGAGCAAGTTGTTCCTTCAATATTTTAAGATAAAGGTAGGGAATATTAGAAAGGTCCGGAGTCCAATAGTAGATATACCAGCCTTTTTGCTTGTCTTTTTTTCTTTTAAATTTCAACAGATTGTACTGCTGCAATCGATACAATTGATTTCTCATAACATTTAAATCGAGATTTAGGGCTTCGGCTATGTCAAATTCTGATACATTATATTTCCCTTTAAGGAGATGAATTATTGGCAGCGTATCCTCGCCGCACAAATAGGAAATTACCTTGTTCTCAAGTTTTTCATCGATTTTCATTTTTAACAAACACGCCAAAACGCGATACAACAGTTTCTAAGATAGCAAGCTTTATAAAGCTTATGATACATAAATTGGATACTCGTATATGATAATAGATTCTTTTTAAGTGAAGGATTTTAATAAACGCATCAAAAACTCTGCTAAAAAGAAAGTTTTATAATAGAAAAATTCGGGATAATTTTATGGCAAAAATCATCTCTCTAAACAAATGTTCGGATTTCGATTTATCAACAATAGGGGAAAAAGCAAAAAATCTCTCTATAATCTCTGATAGTTTTATTATTCCTGAAGGATTTGTATTACCTTACAATTTCATCCGTGAAGCTTTAAAGGTTTCAAGTTATAATTATGATTGCAAAACAATTGAACTCGGCAAAGAAATAATTGAAGAAATTGAAAGTGTCTATTCTGCTTTAAATGTATCAAATTTAAATGACCTCTCGCAGAATACTGAAAATTTCGAATTAGTAATTAGACCAAGTTGTTATCCCTCTAAATTTAATGAAAAAGTCCCAACAATTATCAATATCGGGAGCTTCAAGGATTTGATTCGGTACTTGGGAAAAGAAATGTTTGTATTCTCAAATGAAGATTGCAAAGGCGGAATAATCATCCAGAGATTGGTAAAACCCAAGATATCGGGAATCGTAACAATTTGCAAAACAAAAATTGAAATCAAAACTAATTACGGCTTCAGCAAAAGTATCAAACAAGGATGTTATGATACTATTGTATTCGATAGACTCTCAAAAAAGATTGAAAAAAAGATTGGAGAGAAAAGAATTGCCTATGTTTTCAATAAAGAGAGCAAGAACATAGAGCAAAAAGAAGTCCCTGAGACCAAACTTTATAATTTATCAATTTCAGATGAGAACATTTCAAAAATAATTCAAAATGCGTTATACCTAAATTCTCGCGGGTTTAATCAATTTGAATTTAGTTACTACGACCGAATGTATGTCATCTCTGTGAAAAAAAGCGATAATGATGCACAGAGCTACGAAGAGAATAACACTGGAGAAAGTGATGAAAACGACGATTTTTTAGATTTACTATCGATAGATTTATTCGGGGAATCTGAAAAAGGTGAAGAATCTCAAAAGGACAGCAACTGGCATCTCAATATTGAAACTATTGAGTTTCACAATGAAATTGAGGATTCTGCAAGAGATGAGAAGCAAGTATCTAAAAACAGGGAGCAGATAATTGAAGACATAAAGTCGGCTGAACTTGAAGCGAAAAGATTATTTAACCTCGTCAATAAAAACAAAAAACACGAATTTGATGAAATTGTAAACGTATTGGATTCGTTAATCAACAAGTTTACCACAATTAATCCAGCACTTAAAGGACCGCTTGATTTGTTAAAAGAAGAATTTATCAAAGAACTTAAAAAAAAGAATGATTAAAGGTCTTTCATCAATTCAGTTATCATTTCAATAAAAGTTGCATTACTCCACGCCTGATTAAAAGCGCCCTGGCCGGTTTGCAATTCTGCAGAACTTAACTCGCTAGCCGAACCCAGAGAGTTTAGCCAAAGTATATCATTTGTACTCGCCGCAATTATATCTGCAATATAGTTTGCATATCTGGATTTATCCACGCGATACAATGCAATGGCTGCCAAATTGTTCAAGAAATACCAAGAGTCACCACGATGATAACTTCTCGCATCTTCTCCGGTATGTCTATGGCAAAAGAGTTTTGAGTTTTTAGTTATCGTTGCAAATCCGCCCCAAGACAACCATAACTTTCTAATGGCTGCATCAAAAACATTTCGCCATTGAAGGTAAGATAACATCTCAGGATAAAAATAGTATGCTATGAATATGTTGGGCCTAAAAAATCTGTTTTCTAAATCATCATAAAGTATGTTGTTATTATAAAAATTGTTAACTGTTGCAATCCTTATTTTATTCTCCATATCGCGATAGTATTCATTCCCGGTTAAAGCATAAGCCAATTTGTACAAATACATATACATTGCTTGTACTTCCAACAAAAATCCTTGCCTCTTATCCTTACCGAAACTTGAATCCATCCAAGTCTCGTGTTCTGCGGAACAAACCAAATCGCCTTTGATATAATATTTGTCAATCAAGTCAAGGGTCTTTATCAAAGAGTCCTCAAAATGTTTAATGAATTTGTTTGAGAATAAGTAAGCTGTAAGATTTTCCTTTTCTGCAAATCTTATTAAGTATGCTATGCTATGGAACAACCAGGGCAAAGCGTCTATAGAAAAGACTGTTCTCTCGCTCAAATTGGAATGAATCTTACCATTATAATACACATTGTTCAACAAATTTTCCATATATTTCTTTGCTTTATTTAGTTCACCGCTAATAACTAAAGCTTTCAAAGACAAAGCTTCATCACGAGCCCATTCCTGATAAAACCAGGGAAGACCTGCCATAAGGTAATTTTCTCCTGCCAAAGCTAATAAAGAATGCTGAGCCCGACTATAAGCAAAATTAACTTCTTCAAATCGCGAAGTTCTGTTTAAATAGAAACTGCTTTCAGTTTTGACAATTTTATCAAAAACCTTAAATCGCGCATTTATGAGATTGTAACCCTCCTCAAGATTATCTGAAGCCAAAATCATAAACCTATTCGCTTTGATCTCAAGACCAGAAAAAACATATCGATCTACATTTTTTGAATTACGCTCAAGGTCGTAAAGATATTTTCTTTGTTTCCAGGAATCAATACGCTTAGATTCACCGTTAAACTTGATAAAGACATATTTTTCAAATTCTTTTTTTCCAGAATCCCCATCTTCTCGCTCATCGGTTTTCTTTATGAAATGTACAACCCATAGATTATCCCGTACCATCTTCAAATCATAAAACCTTCCCCATTCTCTATTATCAAACATCTTTTTTACATCAAAATAAAAACGCATTTTCAGTGAAGAATTGGATTCATACAACAAAGCGCCGCTATCTGAATCTAAGTAAAATGAACTACTAATGAAACCATGATATGTCGTAAAAGAATTTCCAACAATAACAACTTTTTCAGGATGAGTAAAATCCAAAGTCGGGAAATCAATAAGGTCTATAATCTTAAAAAATTCGCCTCTGTCTTTAACAAAAAAGCCGTCAAAGTTGCTTGCGTTCCCAAAAGGAATTGTAAAGTAAGCTTTATTCGTATAAATTGATAATCGATAATCTTTGTCCAGTTGTTCTGAGCTAATCACCTTATCCTCGCCAGCATAGTATATTTTGGTCATTTTAAATCCCCCCGATAAAAACTTGCAGCATCCTCTGGAGTTACCACATTAATATGAGTGCCAAAAAATTCAAAACCCCCAGGTTTTGTTATCCGGGGAATAATCTTAACATGAAAATGCAAATCTCTATCAAAAGACGAATTCATCCAAGAGATATTATAAGAACAATTGAGTTCCTTTAATTTCGAAAGTACTCGTTTTAAATGAATCGCTAATTCATCAAAATTATCCCTCAATTCGTTTAAAAACCTTACGTGTTTCTTTGGAAAGATCACAACTTCAAATGGATACTGTGAAGCATACGGCGTAAATGTCAAAAAATGTTCCGTTTCAAGAACATGCCTTTCAGAATTTTTTTCTTTTTCTAAAAGTTGGCAATATGGACAACCTTCAAACTTCGCCACAGATTTTATCACTTCCCTGACCCAAAATGGAACAATATTGTATGCTATAACCTGCGAATGTGAATGAACCACAGAAGTTCCCGCAGCAGGACCGTGATTCTTAAACAAAGCAACATACTTAACACCCGGAATCCTGCTAAGTTCTTCAATTCTAAAATTATAAATTGAAATCAAATCGGCAAGCTGTTCTTCATCAAGGTCCCATAACTGAATATTATGCTTTGGCGTTTCAACAATAATTTCATGTTTGCCAAATGCATTCCCAAAGGTATAAAATTCGTTGTCCGTCTTGACAACATAATCTCCATTCAAATCCACTGCCGCAAATTTATTTTCAAACCATCTAAAAACCCACCGTTGTCCATCACCAGTTCTACCAATTTCCTTTGGAGTTTTATCCTCATTCCCTGGACAGAACGGACAATTTTCATCAATTTCAGCGAGATTGCTCAAAGATTCATCTTTATTCTTGAACTGACAAGGCCTTTTACTTCGGTTTGTAGCCAAAACAACATACCTGTCCAAAACACAATCTTTTCTCAATTCCACTTTCATCCCATTTTATCAATCGCCAAATCATAAGCTTTAAAGTAATTTTGAATAAGTTTTTCCCAATTAAACTTTAAAGCAATTTCATGCGCTTTTATTTTATAATTAATTCGTTTATCTCTGTTAAGGTTAGAAAACATAAACAAAACATTAGCAAGTTCTTCAACCTGTTCCTCATAACTTTTGTTAGCCAATCTCAAAACAAAAACACCTTTACCGTCCAATCCTGAATCAACAAGATATCTTCCAAATCCTGACAAATCTGAGGTTACTGCTGGAACAGCTCGCATTGCCGATTCCAAAGGAGTATAACCCCAGGGTTCATATACTGATGGGAACACTCCAAAATGCGAACCTATAATCATTTCAGAGTAGTCCAAATTTAACAACCCATCTTTCCCCGTAAGATAAATCGGGTAAAAAATTACTTTGACTTTTGAATCTTTTTGATTAAGAAGATTTAATTGTCTCAGTTTACTCAAAATAGCATCTCTGCCCTCAGAATTAATATAATGAGTAATTATTGGAGGTAGTCCTTCTTTCTGAAGAGATAATCTCAACTTTTTCACTTCATTCGCGATATCTGATTGGAGCAATTTAGAAACGAAAACATCCTTACCAGTCAAAGCACACTGGAACAACCTGTTTAGAATTTCCTCCTTAGCAGAAAACAATTTATCCGCGAAATCGTTTATAATCTCTCTATTTTCAACAATTTCTTCTCTAATAGCTTTTCCCCCTGCAGGCACAAAAAGAAATGCGAAAACAGTCTTTTTGCTTTTTTTCTCTATGAGCTTTTTGTTAAGTTTAGACAGAGCATCCAAGTAAAGATCAATGCCTTTCGCCTTAAATTCGTATCTAGCTGCCAAAAAGAAAGTCAAACTTTGTTCTAAATTGATTGGATAATATGGAAAAAACATATAGGTAAGAAAATGTCTCATTTTATCCCGAAACTCTTTGTGCTTCATCAATAATTCTTCTATAGTATTTGGCAACGGATTAATTCCATTAGGCAAGATGATATCAGGAGACCTTCCAAAAAAAATTCTGGCTTCATATCCAGTAATATCGCTGACTGTTGAAAAGACATTTGATATGTTTGCTATAACTTTTTCTGTCTGGTGTTTTGTGTGAATACCCAACCTGTAAGCTTCTTCATCAGGGTTTATTTTTTCGATAATATCATACAGATTCATCCCGGTCCCTGAAATTGCTCTACCTAACGTTGTAGCATGGGTCGTAAAAATTAGGGAAACTTTTGATTTTAAATCATTCCCAAGGTTCAAATAGAGTCCTGAACCCGCAGCCAACCACTCATGAAGATGAACAATTGTCTGTTCGTGAGGATTTGCTCCAAGAAACTCTTCTATTAAGATGCCTGCTGCTGTTGACCACAGCATAGGCTGATCATAATCATAAAATTGTGAATTGAGAGAATCTATCTTAAACTTTTCCCAATATTTCCCTTTAAATTCCGACCCTCGTGTTAGGAATTTATCCGAAAGCTCAATAAGTATCACATTCGGTTTTCCACGAATTAACCAGTTACCAAATCTGCAAAAGATCCCTCGTTCCTTTAAACTTCCAAAAACCTCTTTAAAAATATCAGGAACAGGCCTTTGTAAGAATTCTCCTTTGCTCTTGTCCTTGAAAAAAGGTCCAATCAAAAAATAATTCTCGCGAAACTTTTCAGATACAAATTCTGCTTTAGACCTCAACACAGTATTAATACCGCCAACCTTATTGCAAACTTCCCAAGAAACTTCAAACAATTTCATTGTTTCACAAACAAAAATTTCTTCACTTTTTTATTTAACTTTGACAAGTTTATTCTTTTTTGCATTCTTTTTTGTTGGCTTCTTTTTTACTTTCTTTTTTTCGTACAACGGCAACAATCTACGCACCATTTCCCTAAGCAGAACTACCTGAATCTCGTTCTTGTTGTTTGCGGAAAGAACTCTAACTGCCAATTCCTCCTCACCAAAAACATCCTTTATCCAGTTATAAAAATCATTTCTAACATCGTTCACATGATACCTAAATGTTTCGTCGTCCATAAACTCCAATGCATCCACCAATTCAAGCAAACTCTTTAACACGGTGCCATCCCGCACCAAAAAATAATGTTCGGGTTCAATCTCATCAAACAGATTATCCGAGTTTTTCTTAACATTCTTTGATTTCCTTGATGAACTCATTTTTACAACACCTTTTTTAAATAACATATTACCCCCTCCAATTTTGCGATCATGTTATATTTTAAACCAAAAACAAAATCAACTTTCAACAGCAACTTTCTTTTTAGCACTTTTGGTTTTGGATTTAGATTTTAATTTTTCATTCTTCCCAATTTTTTTCTTTGAAACTGAACTCTTTTCCAAATTGATATTAGATGATTCAAGTTTTTCAATGGCCTTATTTCTCTTCAGAGCATTTATCCTACCTTTCAAGTCCTGAAAAATGTTCATAAAAAATATGAACGCCTCATAAGGACTCTCATAAGGATTAAAATATTTATGCACATCTCCATCTGAAAAGTATTTTGTACACATATAATAAAAATGGTCTGATGTCTGGAGTTTCCGCCAGTCTTCTATAAGCTTTTTGTTTCCCAAAGATTTAACATCTTTTTCAATAGAATATATTTTCTCCAAGGCAGAATGCTGCATAGCATTACTTCTCCAAGCTGAGATATCCCTCTCAATATCAGCCCAAGAGATTAAATGAGGCACATCAATCTCTCCAACGGGCTTAAATTTTTTCACAGCTTCTGAAGGAGTTACAAAAGAATGCCTTTCTTCAAGAAGTTTCTTAGGCAGAACTTTCATAAATTCGAATATTCCCGTATCTTTCCATTGATGTTCGCCAAAAGTTTCATAATCCATAAACAGGTTCAAAACAGGACCATCTATTTCATTAATCCACGCAACATATTTCTCTACAGTTAAAGGCCATTCTTTCCATTCTTTATTAGAAAACCTAAACGCAATATCATCCGATAATCGATAATTCTTCAACAAAATTGGTAATTTTGACCCCTTAGCAAAATACACATAATTTGAACTCCTCCAACCAAGAATATGATCTGCACCTTCGGTAATCACTGCTTTGAACCCAAGTTTCTGTGCAGTAACTGCAAGGTTATTCTCATAAATTAATTCAGTGTTGCGAAACACCTGAGGTGTTTTCCCAAAGACTTTTTGAATTTTTTTCATATGAGAAGTTACCTGATCAACAAATTCATCTATAGAATATAAATACGCTAAAGAATGATAATAAGTTTCAGCAAGAACCTCCACATTTTTATGCTTAACTAATCTCCGAAAACTTTGCAAGGTATGAGGAGCATATTCTTCAAGTTGATCAAGAAAAACGCCTGAAAAACTAAAAGCAACCTTAAACTCTGGATATTTCTCAAGCAAAGATAACAATAAAGCATTCATGGGAAGATAACATTTCTTGCTAACTTTCTTGATAACTTTAGCATTCTTCTTTTTATCAAAATAATCGTGACTCCTGCCAATATCAAAAACTCTGTAATCTTTCATCCTATATGGTTGATGAACCTGAAAATAAAAGTTAACAGCAACCATTTAGCACCTCTTCGTAAATTTTCTCAAGTCTTTTTGCAGCATTATCCCAATTAATGTTTGTTATTTCCATGAAAGCGTGGGTTCTAAGAGTCTCTTTTAATTCATTATATCTCAAAACTGCTATGATATAATTCGCCATTTTTTCAACATCCCAATAATCTACTTTCAAGCAATTATTCAAAACTTCAGATACTCCTGACTGCTTAGAAATAATGACGGGGGTTCCGTTAGCTATTGCTTCTAACGGAGTTATTCCAAAAGGTTCAGAAACTGAAGGCATAACATAAACATCGGACATTGCATAAATTTTATCTAACTCTTTCCCTCTTAAAAACCCTGTAAAAATAATTTTGTCAGACAAACCAAGTTCCGCAGTTCTGTGAATCATTTGCGGTAACATGTCTCCGCTACCGGTAACCAAGAACTTAACATTTGGTATGAATTCACTCACGATTTTAGCTGCCTCAACAAAATACAAAGGACCTTTTTGTATAGTTATTCGCCCCACAAAAGAAACAATATGATCATTTGGAAATATCTTCACATCATAGAGGTTATTTTTGTTATTGAGCAGAACACCATTATGAACAACCTTAACTTTCTCAGGATTGATTGAATATTTGTTAATCACTGTTCTGCGAGTAAATTCGCTCACGGCTACGATAAGGTCAGCTTCTTGAAATCCTCTTTTTTCAATTTCATAAACTCGTGGATTAATTCCAATAACCCCCCGATCAAAACTCGTTGCGTGTATATGCAATATTAGAGGTTTGCCAGTTTTTTGTTTAAGTTTGATTGCTGCAGGGTAGGTCATCCAATCATGAGCATGAATCAAATCAAAAGCAAAATCTGACGCGACATTTAAAACTTTCTCAGCAAACAAATTAACTTCATCAAAGATTCTAGAACCATATAATTGGAATTTCTTATTCCTAACAACATCATTCTTCAAGATTACTGGACCTGACATAGATTCGTGATAAGGAATTATGCCTGAATCAATCGGGATATATTTCTCAAGATGTTCCAAATCTATACCTGCATTAACAACTTTTAAGAAATCATAATCGAATTCGGCAGGCGCTTTTGGAACTACAAAAATGACCTTCACGCCTAATGCTGAGAGCGCTTTGGTTAACCCATAACAAGCTGTCCCCAATCCTCCAACGTTATATGGCGGGAATTCCCAACCCAGCATAAACACTCTCATAAAATGACCCCTAAGTTAACAAAAATTAATGCAGTTTTCAAAAAGTCTGATTATTTCAACAATATCCAAAAAACATTTTATTTAAGCGTTACTTATCACTTCGTAGTTAAAATTTACAAAAGTGCGAAAAGAACCTTAAAGAAACACAACGTGAGCTCAAAACAAAAAATTAAAAGATACTAATTTCAAGTTTAAATAAAAAATAAATAAATTCGGCCTTTTCCTTTCACAGAATCTTAGACCTTATTAAACTTTATTGCAAAGTGTTTGCGCAGAAAATTATACACATAGAATGATTCTAAAAATTCAAAAGATTTTTAACTGAATTGCTTATCTAAAGAAAATTATGAGTAAGATTAAAAAAACTTTCAAACGAATCAAAAATTTGTGGACATTCATTTGGAAAGGCGATTCGGTACTCAGCTGGGTACTTGCATTCATAATATCCTATATAATAATCAAGTTTATGTTTTTTCCAATCTTAGAGTTTACACTGCATACAGATTTGCCCCTGGTTGCAGTGGTCTCAGGAAGCATGGATCATAGGCTCAATAATGAAAGAGTCATATGTGGAAAAGCTTTGGATGAATATGCGCACAATTTTAACTCCTACTGGGGCGCTTGCGGTGATTGGTACGAGCAAAGAAACATTTCAAAAGAAGAATTTGAAAGGTTTCCATTCATTAATGGATTTCATAAAGGAGATGTTATGATAATTTATAATCCTGGAACGGAAAAGATAAAAGTAGGGGATGTGATCGTATTTGATTCGCTCTTCTTGAAATATCCGGTAATTCACAGGGTTGTGAATAAAACCAAAATTAACGATTCAATCGTCTTTGAAACCAAAGGCGATCATAATGCGAATCAAAATCCTGACGAGTATTTTATTAACAGTAAGAGGATTCACGGAAAAGCTGTCTTTCGGATACCATACTTAGGCTATCCAAAAATTTGGTTATTTGAGATATATCAAAAATTTTTAAGAAGGTGAAATCATGAGTATGTTTTGCAAAAAATGTGGCGGGTTACTGATACCCAAAACTGTTGGTAAAAAAAGAAAATTAGTATGCTTAAAATGTGGCTATGAAAAAGAGATTGGCAAAGAAACTAAAACAAAAATTTCCGAACCAGTTAAAAAAGAAAAAGAAATTGAAGTCATTGAGAAGAATAATGAAGAAAACTTGCCAATAACCGATGAGAAATGCCCAAGATGTGGAAACAATAAAGCCTACTTTTGGCTGCTCCAAACTCGGGCGTCAGATGAACCAGAAACAAAATTCTTAAAATGCACAAAATGCGGCCATGTTTGGCGGGATTACGAATAAATTTTTACATGATGAAGGAAACTTTCATTTAAAACCATGAGAATCGCTGTTAAGGTTCGACCAAATAAACCTCAACAAAAAATTTCATTCAACAAAGAATTAAACATTTATGAAGTTGATTTAAAATCTAATCCTGTAAAAGGAAAAGCAAACAAGGAATTGATCTCCGTACTCAAAGATTATTTCGGAAAAAAGAACATTATTATCGTTTCAGGAAAAACTTCAAGAACAAAGATTGTTGAAATCCATTAAAGCTTTTGTTTTCTTAAAAATTCTAAGAATGGCAAAGTTCGCTTTGCTATATATTCAAGAGAAGCTCCGCCACCGGTTGAAACAAAATCAAACTTGTTCAAAAGGTTAAGTTCATTCAACAGTGTTAAAGTATCCCCACCGCCTACAATTTTGTAAGAATTTGGAACAAGAGATAAAAAAGTAGCAAATTCCTCAGAACCTTGTTTAAATGCATCAACTTCATATTTTCCCAAAGGACCATTCCAGAAAATTGTTTTTGATTTAAGCAGATATTGCAAAAAATTAAAGATAGATTTATAACTCAAATCAACCCCAAAATAATTTTTTGGGATTTTTGATGCCGAAACGGTTTTCAAACCAAGGGGTTTATCTATACTCCTTGAGATTATCACTTCTTCAGGGAGTATTATTTTTTTTGATTTAAGCAGATTCTTAGCTTCTTCAACCATATCTGGTTCCCATAAAGATTTCCCAATGTTTAAACCCTGAGCTTTGTAAAATGTAAAAATCATCGCTCCGCCAAGAAAGATGTAATCTACTCTCTTTATTAAGGATTTAATCACAAAAAGTTTGGTAGAAAGTTTTGAGCCACCCAAAACCACGGAGACAGGTCGTTTTTTATTTGAAAAGTCAAGGGCTTCCATCTCTTTTTTAACCAGAAGACCAATACAGGATTTTAGATATTTTGCTAAACCGTAAGTTGAAGCATGTTTCCTGTGCATCGTTGCAAAAGCATCATTAACAAAAATGTCGCCCAAGGTTGAAAGCAGGTAAGAAAATTTTTCGTCGTTTTTTGTTTCTTGTTTGTAAAATCTTATATTTTCTAACAGTACGATCCCGGTTCTTTCAGGTGTTTCTAACTCTTCGCTTAGGGTTTTAAATGCAACTTTTCGCTTTAATAATTTTGACAGATGTCCTGCAACAGGTCTTAAAGAAAATCGTTTATCAACCCGTCGGGGTCTGCCCAAGTGTGAGATAATCACAAGCTTTTTTGGTTTTTTACTTAAAACATAATTAATCGTGGGTAATGCTGCTTTAATTCGCGTATCGTCCATAATTTCATTATTTTCTAAACTTACATTAAAATCACATCTAAGAAGTATCCGTCGGCTTTTAATCCTAAATCTTGTTATAATGGGCAATTGTTTCATTTTTTGCAAATGTATTTTGCTTATTTTTAATGGGGATTTTTCTGAATATCATTCCCCTTCTGAGATTATCAACTTATTATGGTTGACAACAAATTTATAATTCTTTGCTGGCCTAAATTTGCAGATTTTCGTGAGGTATTGAGGCAAAATAACATTGTTGCCTTTAAATTCAAATTCTGAAATAATTTCCACATTATTCTCATTAGAGTCTTCCAGATTTATGCCCAATTCTGAAAATAAATTGTGTTCTTTCCTGATTTTGTCTTTAAACTTCACCGTTTTATCATGTAATTGTTTAGCAATAACTCCAGCCAAATTGACCCCAATAGCTTTCGTGGCTCCTTGTAACCCCGGACTCAGGTTTACTTCAATAACCTTGGGACCTTTGTATGTCAACAACATATCAATAGCGCAGATATCAGCATTTATTGCTTTTGAAGTTTTAAAAGCAATCTTTTTGAGCTCCTGTGTAATTTCAATCTTTTCCACAGCACCACCCAAATGCACATTTGCTCTTTTTTCATCAGATTGAGCTATACGCTTATACCCAAAAATCTTATCGCCTATTACCAATAATCTATAATCTATACCTCCAGTTTCCACATACTCTTGAATTAAAAAAGGTTGCCTCAAATGAGCAAGCATATCTAAAAGCGACGATGCTGCCGCATGACTCTCAACATAAGTAACACCCTTCCCCTGCGTTCCTCTCGGCAATTTTACAATTATAGGATAGGGTGCATTTTTAAGAAAAGATTTAACTGAAGCATAATTCGAAAATAAATAAGTCTTGGGCATAGGAATGCCTGCTTTGTCCAAGATTAAATGAGTTAGTATTTTGTCATGCCCTATATCAAAAGAGGTTGGAGATATTGGTTGATATGCCTTGCCCAAAAATGCTTCCGACAAAGCTCTTAATGCAGTTGCATATCTGTAAGAACCCTTAACATATACGCAATCAAAATTATTCGGGATAGGTGCTCCTTCAACCAAAATCTTGGAATTTGTTCCATCAAGCAAGATTTCTACATTTTTCAAATTATAATACATTACTTCATCAAAACATTTTTTTAATTCTTCATAAGTCCACTGAGAACTTACGCTTCCTAAACTAAAAAACGCGCATTTCATTTTAATCTGTTTGCCGTATTTTTAATACTTGGGTCTATAAACACAGGAATCTTGCGTAAAATGTTTCTCCCAATTAAAACTGGGTATTTCATGTGACCTCTGTCAGCCACAGTAAAATAACCAGACACTTCAAGATGCTTAATTCTGACATTAACCCTTACCACAGGCCTTTTATCCTTTCCCAAACTAGATTTAACTGATTTAACTTTTAGGATTGGTCCAAGATTCAAAGCTGAAGCTAATGCTACATCTATAGAAGAAGTGGCTGCACCTGTATCAATTCTGGCAAAGACCCTTCTGGATTTATCTTTACTGAAAACATCAATCTTTTCAGTCAATCCGATTACCTCTTTCTCACACATTTTAAATCAAGGAAATAAAATCAAACTCTTTCACTCGTTAAATTCTCTCAACAGCACAAACGGAATTACGTCCCTTATTGAATCCTGTCCGGTTAAAAGCATTACCAACCTATCTATACCAATGCCCAAACCGCCTGTGGGAGGCATTCCGTGCTCCAACGCAATCAGAAAATCTCTATCTTTTGGAGGAGCTTCTTCATCGCCAAGTTTCCTATTCTGTTCTTGTTCCTCAAATCGTTCTCTTTGGTCAATCGGGTCGTTTAACTCTGAATAAGCGTTTGCAAACTCATCTCCAGCAATAAATAATTCAAATCTTTCTGTCAACCCTTTTTTAGACCGGTGTATTTTCGTTAACGGAGAAACCTCTACAGGATAATCCAAAATGAATGTTGGCTGAATAAGTTTATCTTCAACCAATTCTTCAAAGATTACATTAATTAACACGCCTTTAGTAACCTTACCAGTAAGCTCAACATTAAACGAATCAACTATTCTCTTAAGCTCATCAAAACTCATCTTCGTTACATCATAGTTTGTAAATCGTTTGATTGCTTCAAACATCGTAAGCTTTGGGAAAGGTTTCGTTAAATCAATCTCGTGCCCTTTAAAAATTACTTTGTTCTTTCTGATAACATCCCTTGCTAAATCTTTTATCAAGGTTTCAGTGATATCCATCATATCATTATAATCTGCATATGCTTGGTAAAGTTCTATCATCGTAAACTCGGGATTATGCGTTGTGTCCATACCCTCGTTTCTAAAGTCCTTGCCAATTTCAAAGACTTTCTCATAACCGCCGATAATAAGCCTCTTCAGATAAAGCTCTGTGGATATTCTCAAAAATAAATCCCTGTGCAAAGTATTGTGATGAGTAATAAACGGTTTGGCATTGGCTCCGCCATAAACTGATTGAAGAATTGGCGTTTCTAGTTCAATAAACCCTCGCTCATACAAGAATTGCCTGATGTATTTAATGATCTCATGCCTTTTCCTGAAAATCTCTCGTGTGGAAAGATTCATAATCAAATCAAGGTATCGATATCTCTGTTTTAAATCCGGATCTGTTAAACCGTGATATTTTTCAGGTAATCCCCTCAGTGTTTTTGAAAGAATTTTGCATTTATCAACAAAAACGCTGATTTCGCCTGCCTTGGTCTTAGAGACTTTTCCCTCAACACCTATAAAATCACCTAAATCTATGAGATTAAGCAGTTCGTAATTGGAAGTTGTATCTTTTTTGAAAACAACCTGCAAATCGCCAAACTCATCTCTCAAGGTTAGGAATGCAATTTTGCCAAGAGCTCTTCTTGTAAGGACTCTTCCCGCAAACTTTACAGATTCTTTTGAGAAAACTTCTGTTTCAATGTTTTTGTATTCTTTTCTTATTTGCACGCTTGAATGAGTTTTATCAAACTTATACGGGAACGGATTTATCCCCCGATCCTTAAGCTCTTGAATTCTTTTTTTTCCTCTTTCGATTAAGTTTTCACCTAAAGCCATTTTGCAAGGATTATCAGCTGTGCATTTTTAAATTTTGCCCAAAAAACTCAAGGTTTTTAAAAAAAGAAGCCAATACCTTAAAGGGCATGAGCTTTGAAGAAATAAAAAAATCTATCCTCTGGAAGATGGAACATTTAGACAAATCCAATAAAAAAAGCATTGACGAAAAGATAAGGGGGTTGTGCGAAAAAATAAACGAGAAAGAGGGTTATGCGACGACAAGCTCGTGTTCCGGCAGGATTTCCATTGTTAAACACAAAGATACAAAATCGCCAAATGCTTGGGTGTTTAAATCTCATGAAAAAATCAAAGTTGAAGATTTGTTGAATTTAGACCTGCCTGATGATCTTACATTGCTTAAAATGGAGAGTGCAATACTTCATGTCGCTTGCGAAACCATAGAAAGTGCCAAAAAGCTGCTAAACTTGGCAAGACTATGCGGTTTTAAAAGGTCCGGAATAATTTCTATAAAATCGAACAAGAACGTCGTTGAAATCTTGTCAACAGAAAATCTTGCTGTGCCTTTTTCTAAAAAGAAAAAACGCTTAGTCAGTAAAGAATTGTTGCAATTGTGTGTAAATTTAGCAAACGAAAAGCTTGATAAAACGCACAGAAAAATAGACAAACTTGAAAAAGCCATCGAACAAATATGACCTACATCAAATGTTAAAGCTTACACTTCGACATCTTTAATAAACAGCCATTCAAGAATCCTGCTTAACTTTACTGGGTCGTGCCTCAGAATGTCTCTCTCGTTAAGTAAATCAACAAAGAAGTATCTATCATCATTAGTTTTTGTAATCATCAATTCTTGATTTTCTTTTTGATATTTTTTCAAGATTTCTTCAGAAGGTTTACTCGAATTTATAACAATATAGTCCAAGTTTGCATATCGTTCAATAACGCGAACGCAATCTTCAACTGAGAAACCTGAGGTTTCTCCTGGTTCGGTCATAATGTTTGAGATAAAAATCTTTTTAGCTTTGGATTCATTGATAAACTTTGAAACATAGGGCACCAAGAAATTTGGAAGTATGCTTGTGTATAAACTTCCTGGGCCAAAGATAATAAAATCTGATTCTCGTATTGCTGCGATAACTTCCGGATTCGGATAAATTTGGGTTGGACTTTCAAGAAAAAATTTCTTGATTTTCTCTGACCTGTTTTTGCACATGTATGTTCTAATTTCAACCTCCCCTTTCAACACCTTGCCGTTTTCGAATTCTACACATAAATGGGTGTCATTTAAGGTAACAGGCATAACTTTGTGTTCACCAATCCTTAATATTTTATGTGCTGCATATAAACCTTCCTCAAAAGAACCATAAATTTTAGTTAGTGCTGTCAGAATAAGGTTGCCTAAACTATGACTGTTTAATTTTTTGTCAAATCTATAGTTAAAAAGTTTATTCCAAATCGCTGTATCCTCCGATAAAGCAACCAAACAATTTCGAATATCCCCGGGAGGAATAATGCCGTAAAGAGTTCTTAAAACACCGGTGCTTCCGCCATTATCAATAACTGACACTACTGCATTGATTTTTACATCTTTAAGTCTTTTAAGTGCAAGGAGTAAATGAAAAGAACCCGTACCACCGCCGAAAGTAGTTACAATCATACTTTGTGTGTTTAATTTAAAGTATTTAAATTTTTTATATTTGTTTTTGCATTTGAATACTAAATAACAAACATCCAAACATAGATTCCAATTCTGTTTCATAAAATTCAATCAAAGTATTGCAAACATTCCAAAACCAGTTTACATTTTTGGCTTCATTTGGGCTAATATCATTAAAAGAATGAGAAAAGTTTTAAAATCAGAAAAATTGACTTCATAATTAATGCGCAAAAAAAATTCAAAGATTTCACGAGAGAATTTTAAAATCTTGCTCTCAAAGTTTTTCATAGTTGCACTGTTTTTAATAATTCTCTGTGCAACATTCCAGTTAGCATATGGTAAAAATGCAAAGGAATTGAGTTTCATATTGCGAGAGTTTAAAACAGGCAACGAAATTAAAAATGGCCGGGTTGAAGTCTCAGCAACAAGCAGTGAAATGCACAAAGATTTCAAATTCAACTTGAAGAATGAAAGTCGAATTACTATGAATTTAGATGATGGAACCTGGGATTTTGTCATAGCCATTGATGATGACAGAACGCCATCTTACGATTATTTCGTAAAGCATCACATTGAAAGCAATTGGTCTGACAAGTTCCAAACAATTTATCTTTTCCCTGTTGGAGCAGTCAACGTCAGAGTCGAGGATATTAACGGCAATCTCATTAGCAATGCCCATGTAAAAATCGAATGCTTGGAAAACAGGTTTTTAAAAGTCGATACTAAAACTGACGTTTTTGGAATGGCTTCTAACGAAATTGTACCTGTGGGAAATTGTTCTGCGCTTGCATCATTCAATGATGCTGCAGGAATAACAAGTTTTAACACAATCAAGGGGCGAATAAAAAATGTTATAATTACGCTCGACAAGAGAGTTGTTTCAGAAAATTTGTTTATAAAAAAATATCTTTTTTTGCTCATAATTGGCGGAGGATTAGTGCTAATTATTCTTTTATTGCGAAAGAAAATCGTGCATCAAAACAAAAAAGAAAGGGAAAAAAAGGATGAAAAATCTGGCGTAGAATTATATCATTCCATCGAAATAGACGATAATGCTGAAAGTGAATTTATAAAAGAAACTGAAACGCAACCAAAAGTAATTCCAGCAAAATTGGAACAGGTAATGAAAACGCTTCCTCAAAAAGAAAAAGCTGTAATTGAATACCTGATGAGTCACAATTTTTCTGCAAAAAGATCCAAGGTAAGATATGATTTGATGATTCCGAAAACAACATTCTCGAGGATTATCAAAAATCTGGAAGCCAAAAAAATCATTATTGTTGAAAGGGATTCAAAACCCTCAAAATTAAAAATAAACTTTGAATTTCTTTGAAAAGAAAAAATAAAAGAGTTTGTGGTAAATGGAACCACAATAAATTCATAAATCTCAAATGGTCCTGTTAAAATGCCTTAACGACTGTTGGTTTCAAGAAAGATTTATAAAGATGGTACTTGTAATAGAAGATAAAATCAAACGCGCAGAATTCGTTGGTTTTGGTTTTTTTATTTTATTCTTTCTCATGATTTTTTTTCTGATGTTAATTTTTATAATCGTAGTTAATTCTCATTTAAAATACGCTTATCTCATATCAAACCCGGCGATAAACAAAGAATTTATGATGCAGACGATAGCATTCCTTAATTCAGAACCAAACAAATCCGCTCTTTATTTAAAACAGCTTACCCTTGACGAAGCCCTGCATATGATTGAAGTTAGAGATTTAATAAACAGGGCATTCTATTACAGCACTTTTGGTTTAACTATTTCTTTAAGCACACTTGTTTTTCTTATAACCTTAAAAAAGATTAAAATTGAAACAATAACAAACTCTTACATTAAGAGTTTGTGGCTTTCGCTTATAATTCTTGTATTGTTAATTGCGACATTCTCCACTTCTTTTGAAATATTTCATAAGATTTTCTTCCCGAAAGGCAATTATTTGTTTCCGTTAAATTCCATACTAATAAGAAATCTTCCGGAAAGTTTTTTTATGAAGTTTTTCGCTTTGAGTTTCGTTGAAACAGTTATAGCATACTTTCTAATCATTAAAATCATCATATTAAGTGGTAAGAAAACACAAAATCAACCCATTTCAACAAAATAAACTAATTCCTTAGAAAATCTTTCAAGGACAGATTCTTTTGAACCGTATTACTTTTGTTTTCATCATTTGTTTCAGGGTCCGATTTAACTTTTTTTAAAACAAGTTCCCCGTAAACACCATCAAATCCTGGTTTTACTCCAAGCTTTTGTTCACGGTTGAGCAGGACAAGGTCAGCAAACTCTTTATCTAAGCTTAGATTAAGTTCTTCTATTGGAACATCCAGCAAAATCTTAAGTTCCGTATCAAACTGCTTAATTAATTTCATATAAATTTCCCACGACTTTTTTGAAGTCATTGAAACATTATAAAAATGCGAAATTAATTCCATCAAAGGAAGCAATCTCCTAAAAGTTTTAGCGTTTTCAGGAATAAATCCGTCAGGCCTGTCGGCTAAAGATTCAACACGATTCAAAACGCCTATGGTTAAGGTTTTTCCACAAACAGGACAATGATAATTATACTTTTTTGATTCTTGCGGAGATAGAGAAACATTGCAATTTCTATGACCATCAAAATGATACTTTCCATAAGACGGATCAACCTCAATGGTGCCAACAAAATGTTTGCCTGTTCTTATCGCTTCAATCAACTTATCATAAGTCAAGTCATTTTCGTCAAAATCCAGCATATTTGCTTCTCGTCCCAATCGCCAAGGCCAGGCACTATGGGCATCCGAATTGGAAATTAGAGTAAACTTATCTAAAGAAGAAATCCTCCAATTCATTGGCGGATCTGAAGACAAACCTGTTTCTAAAGCATATATTTCTGATATCTCATCTTTGAAAGCTTCTTCCAGAGAATCAAACCCGCTCTTTGATCCAAGAACTCCGAACCAAGGAGTCCAGATATGAGCAGGGATTATCTCGATACTTCTGTCTATCCGTTTAAGAGCACGAACAAAAGATGGAGCATCTATACTTAAAGTTGGTCTTCCATCATTATCCAAAGACCCAAATCTTGAAAGCGTTTTATTTATGTGAGAAACAACTTCAAAATCTCTTGCCAAAATTACGATATGGATTTTGCGCAGTTTTTTGCCTTCAAAATAAACCAATGAAACCTCTGTTTGCAAAACAAACCTGAAACCGCTCTTGGTTTTAAGAATGCCTGTCTCGTCTTGATAAAGCTTTTGTTTTAATTCTTTCAGCCATAGGGGATGCGTAAAATCTCCGGTGCCTAACAGGTTAAGCCCTTTAATACGCGCGTACTTCTCAAGCACTTCTAAATCCAAATCTTTAGAAGTGGCCCTAGAATACCTTGAATGGATATGTAAATCTGCAAATATCATGTTGAACGGGAATAAAAAACAAAAGATTAAAACGATTACATCTCATCGCTTACAGCTTTCTTTCTTCGTTTACCTTTTATCTTCTTGACATTCTCCTCTAACCCAAGTTCTCTAAGCAATTCTTTGTATCTATTCCTAATTGTAACTTCTGTGACGCCTGCCACATCCGCAACTTCCCTCTGAGTTCTCTTCTCGCCATTTAACAGTGCCGCTACATAAAGAGCAGCTGCAGCAATTCCGGTTGGGCCTCTACCAGAAGTGAGTTCTTTATCTTGAGCTTTAACAAGAAGTTCCATTGCTTTGGTTTGAGTTTCTGGAGACAATTTTAAAGAAGAAGCAAACCTTGAGAGATAATCTCTTGGATTAGACGGCAGGATTCTAATGTTAAGCTCCCGGGTGATAAACCTGTAAGTTCTGCCGATTTCCTTTTTATCAATACCGCTTGCTTCGCTCAATTCTTCTAAAGTTCTCGGTACTTCGTGTGCTCTACAAGCAGCATACAAAGCGCCTGTGACCACAGATTCCATACTCCTTCCTCTGACAAGCCCTCTCTGAACAGCAAGCCGGTATATCCTCGAAGCTTCCTCTTGAACTGATTCAGGCAAGTTAAGAAATGAAGTTATCCTCTTAAGTTCGGCCAATGCTAATTTAAGATTCCTTTCAATAGCGGTAGTAATTCTCTTCTGCCATCTTCTTAACCTAATAAACTTATTCTTAGAATCCCCCTTCAATCTGCTGAGGTCTGCTGCTGAACCTATCGAGGTTCCCAAACCCTGATCATACTGAGAATAGGACATTGGAGCGCCGGTTCTTCTCCTTGAAACAGAATCATCATCAAAATCCCTCCATTCTTTACCTAAATCTATAACCTTGTCATCAATAACCAGACCGCAATCCTTGCAAATAATTTCCCCCTTCTCTTTGTTATAGAAAAGATTAATACTCCCGCATTCGGGGCATCTTTTAATGAAATCATTCATTTAGATCACCTTCAGGAAAATGGTAAAGTTTATAAATAAGATAAGCACATAGTTTATAAAAGTTTCGTTTTTGGCAAGATAACCTTTTCTATAACAGTGCTTATGCAAATGCAACATTGTTTCGTTCATAGATTTAAACTACTTAAAAGTGAATCCACAAACTAAAAAAGTTGTTTAATATGATTAACACCTATGAGATTAAATAACAAAGTCGGGCAGGCGGCTTTTGAATTTTTTATAAATTATGTGTGGGTTTTTTTGATAACTGCTGTCGTAATTGCTCTTGCAATATACTCAAACGCTTTCAATGTTTCTTTTTATTCATTAAAGCAGCAATGCACAATTTTTGACCAGATCGAGTGTCTCGGTTCTGTTTGGTCCAGTCCTAACAATATAAACTTGTCTTTAAAAAGCGTTAGTTCTGCATCAGAGATTCTAATTAAAAACATAACAATAATTCGCTCCGGTGAACATATCCCTTTATTCACATTTAATTCTCGCGAAGGTTCGTGCATGAATTTAAGCGGAGCAGACTGTCCAACCCAAGGCGAAGGCACAATTTTGCCATCAGGCACAAAACTCCTTTTCACTTTAATTAATAAAAGCGAGATTGATGGGAAAAATTTAAAAGGCAAGTTAATCATAAACTATTATTTCAACGGCAGCGACCCGAATCAGGATTTGAGAACAACAAAAGGATTAATTACCATTTCAAGACAAAAATGAGCTCAAAGAAATCTCAGGCAAGTGTTGAATTTTTAATAACTTACGGCTGGATGCTTATTCTGATTCTCGGAATCATTGGAGCGTTAATGAAATATAATGTCATTGGTTCAGAATCATTAGGATTAAAGTCAGAAACCTGTACGATTTACTCTTCCGTGAATTGTCTCGGCGCTGTATGGCGCAAAGATTCTATAAACCTCTCTGTTTCAAATAACGCGCAAACATCATTGCAGATTAACGACATACTCATTAAAGACAAATTAAATAGGTTTAGTTTTCGTTGGCACTGGAAACCCGAC
>CAYLQM010000003.1:0-10510 GCA_964386095.1 uncultured Methanosarcinales archaeon | reverse complement strand
TATTGTCACCAACTTATCTGATTGTTCAGCAACATTTCCAAAAACTTCTGTGTTAATATTTACGCTAAAGTCAGCCGATGATTTAAGTAATGTTAAAGAATTGGACGGCATCATCCTAATCAATTATTCTTTCTCAGGTTCCAATCTTGTTAATGAAACACACATAGCCAAAGGTCACATCTACATCAAAAAAGCGGATTAAATCGTGAAATTTAAAAACTTATCTGCGACCATCAACGAAATAAATGGCGTCGCCTGAAAAATATAAAACTTACAATGATGTATTTGATAGGTCTACTACACGATTGTTACAAAAAGTTTTTGATATTTTGAATTTGAGAGAACCTGAAATAATCCCGCTATCAATCGGCAAGGAAGCCAATGTGTTCAAGCTACGCGAAGAAGATAAGGAATTCGCGCTTAAGATTTACAGATTAGAAGTCTGCGATTTTAATAAAATGAAATTCTATTTAGAAAACGACCACAGATTAACTATAAAAACCAGAAAACGAAGAGAAATCATTTTCCACTGGGCAAAACGCGAGTTCCTAAACCTTCAAAAAATCAAAGAACTCGAGATAAACGCGCCCTTACCTCTCTTGCAGAAAAACAACATGCTGGTCATGAGTTTCATAGGCGAAGAAATGCCTGCGCCAAAACTTAAAGACTACAATTTCAATGACAAACATGAAACGGCGAAAGTGTTCTCAAAAACTTTTGAATTCATTTCAAAGCTCAAAAAATTCAACCTTGTCCACGGCGATCTGTCAGAGTATAATATCCTGATAAAAAACTCAGAGCCGTATTTCATAGACTTTTCTCATACAACACCCCTAAACACAGGTTTAGGGTTGGAATTATTAAAACGCGATTTAAGGAACATATCAAATTTCTTTTTGAAACGAGGAATCCCTGAAAAAGAAGTAAACAAAAAAACAAACCAGATTCTAAACTAAAGGAGCCTTACCGCCATACATTGCCTTAAACTTCCCATTAGAAAAGTAAAGCGTGTACATATCCAAGTCAACATCTGTGGCTCTCATTTTTACAACCTGAATTGACCTTATAACCTTTCGGTACTGATCCGTCCTTTCCAAGTATAGAATGCCGTCAGCCAAGTAATCTTCAACCCCATACTCGCTAAACTTAGATTTATCCAAAGGCATTTCTGAAATCAAAAACGAGGTTATTCCTATGTCTCTAAAAAACTCAAAGATGTGAAACAATTCCAATCGCGGGTTTTCAAACCTGCTAAGTATGTATAACGCCGAAAGGGAATCCAAAGTAATCATATCAAGTCGCGCTTCCTCTTTGAATCGTCTAATGATGTTTTTTATGACATTAATCCAATCGCCTTGCTCGCCGATTTTTGTATCCTTTATTTGTTTTCTTAAAGCACCCAGGTCAACAATAACAAAATTTCCTGTCTGAGACGCTCGGATTTCCTTAATTTTGTTGTCTAACTTGTTAATGTCATGAATAATGGCTGTATTAACGCGCGACATGTCAAAATCCAGGTTAACCGCGTGGTTTATCAAAGACCAGTAAGACTGCTCCAATGAAAAATAGATTGTCGTTTTGTTCTCATTCAGCACTTGGTTATAGAGAACACTAAAAGCCAATGAAGATTTCATCGTACCAGATGTACCGGCTATCAACACAACGCTGCCTTCGGGAATTCCATTTTGCATAACCTCATCTAAACCTTCAACATATGTACGAATCCTATTAATTTGTTCCTTGCTTGAAATTATATTGACCATTTTTTACACCTCTTTTAAAGATAAATTATCCACCTTGCCCTGTTTGATACCTATGAGCAGATATTTCTTATTTTCCTTATCCACAAACAAATGGGTTCCAATAATTAAACCATCGAGAGAGTATTTGTAAAGCAATTTTCCCTTGTTTTTAGTTGGAGCTTGAGACAAGTCGGTGTCGTTTATTTGCGGAGTTATTGAAGAGACGCCCGGAATATAATTAACAACAAAAGAGCCCGCTGCATCTAACACATACAATGAATAATCTAAAGATCCCACGACGATTTCAAGCCTTCCATCATCATCCAAATCTGTTATTGTCGGTGTTGAAACAACCCAGAAATCTGTTTCGTAATCCCAAAGCAAATTGCCTTGATAATCAAGAGCATAAACCTTGTTATCGCACGAACCAAAAACAATCTCAAGAAAACCATCCTTGTTAATATCGCCAACAGTCGGCGATGCTACGATTCTGCCTTCAGTTTTAAACTTCCAAAACAAATCACCATGAGAATTCAAGCAGTAAAGATTTTTATCATACGACCCAAATAGAATGTACCTCTCTTTGGAATTGGTAATGTGCTCTATAATGGGTTTACAGGTAATCTTATCTCCTGTTTTAAAATCCCATTTAAACACGCCGTTTGTATCAATCGCTATCAGGTTGCCATTGTTACCTCCAAACACAATAAGATTACCATCCAAACTTTCCAACAACGAAGGAGATGACTCTATAGAGGTATCTGCAAAATACCGCCATAGAACCTGTCCGGAATAATCCACGCAATAGATGTAGCCTGCCGTAGTTCCAAATATAACCTCTTCAAAATCATCATTATTGATATCTGTAATCAAAAAATCTGAAAGAATCTTTCCTTCAACAGTTAATTTCCAAACAAGTTTTCCATCAGCCCCCAAAACGAAAGCAGTGCCGTTCTCCGAACCAAAAATAACCTCTTTTGACCCGTCTTTGTTAAGGTCCTTAATAACAGGTTTTGTGTAAATTGAATATGATGAAGACTCATCCATAAAAAGAGATTCCAGTTTGCCAAGTTTTTCTTTAAGATCAAAAAGCCATTTAACCTTTGACTGGTCATCAATAACAAATAGCTTCCCATCCTTTGTGCCAAAAACCACTACAATCTCAGTGGATTTTGGATTAAGATTTGCAACAACAGGTCCCACTGATAACTCGGAAGGAGAAGTAAATTCCCAAACTTTGGCAAAACTAAACTTTTTCCTCTTTTTATTCAACAATCCGTTAAAGAGAGCCATATTTGGTAACCTTTGAGAGATATATTTAAGGTTTTTTAACCCCTAAAAAGTTTTAACTCAACTCTCCTTGGAATAAAATTGAAGCACTCTTTGAACCTGAAGGTTCATCTGTTGGCACAGAAACTAACAAATCTAAATAAGCCTCGTCAGAAGAATCTTGATAATCCAAATCCGCAATAATTTTTTTGAAGTAACTTGCAAGATTAACCCAATCAATTGCTGAACCAGAACTGTTTATTGAACCAGCTTCAAGGTCTCTTGTCTTCATCCGGAATGCATCAGTGTCTAGAGGAGCAGACACAAACAACTGGGTTGCATTAGCGTTTATATCAACTTTCACATTGCCATTATTTCGTATTGAAAAAGGTTGTGGCGTTCCAGAGCTGGTGTTGTAACTTTTGCCCACTTCAAGATCGCCGAAAGATACTTGATCATTGAGCAAGCTGATGTTTATCAATGCTTCAATACTAAAATTATGGATATCGGAAGAAAGACTGTAATTCTCGCCATCATATGCGCTCACATTCCAATCATAAACTGCAATATCAAGTTCTTGAACTGGTACGTAACTTAGAGAAGTTAAACCTGTTTGGTGAATTTCTGTACCACTGCAGTACTCTGAATTAACAGTATTGCATTGTTTAAAAGAGATATCAAGATTATAACTTAAGCTGTCTCCATCATCATCCTGTGAAGCAGACCATTGGAATTCTGGTTGTCTGTTTGTTAACATATCATCATTATTAGGATAAATCAACTTTGGCTTTGTTGGCGGAGTATTATAAACCTCAATTTGAGCCGAAGATTTTGTGATTGAATCACCATAACCGTCATTAAGCGTAATATCACAACTATAATTGTGATGTTTCGAAGTCATCGTATAATCTAAAATAAATGGTTGGTGATGATTTAATCCTGCCCCGTAATTTTCTTTAACTTGTTCAGAAGTTAAAGGTATGCTGTAAATTTGTAGGTCATCTATTCTCCCAACGAAAAAGTCTGAAGAACCTGATGTTGTTCCAATGTATGCCGTATCTCCACCATTATCAACTTCCCCGGATTGAGGAACAGAGTTTGAATTTGAGTTCACATATAAAATCATATTTGTTCCATTATAAACTCCGGCAACATAACTCCAGGAATCTAAGGTTACTGAAAGATTAACAGATTTCAAACTTCCGCCATCATTTGTTGTATCCACATAGAAATAAACTTTGCCTGAATTAATGTACAACCCATAAGTACTATCTGCCCTTTGAAAAATCCTGCGAATGTTTGCATCCGAAACTGTTGGATAGATCCATGCTGAAATTGTAAACACATCCTGATCTAAATTTCCTCCCGCAGATGTTGAAATACTTATGTAATCATCACCATCAAACTCGTAACAACCGCCAATAACACAATTAGTTCCTTTCATATAACTCGGTGCATTATTCGAGTTGCCGTTCCCCAAAGTTCCGTTGATTCCATAAGACGAATAATCTCTAATTTTCCCTTCGCTTACACTACTTACATTAGAATCAAAAGGCATATTCAAAACAGTCAAAGAATTGTCGTCACGATACCAATTTACAATGTATGTTAAATTATCTCCATCCTCGTCGCTTGTATTAACAGGAGTACAGGTAATATCGTTCTTTGTATACGCAGTTCCATCATAAAGCTCTTTAATCTCCTTAGAAGAGAGAGTTCTATTGAAAATCATAATTTCGTCAACGCTCCCATTAAGATAATATGTTGAAGAAGAACCAAACCTGCCGATTCTTCTGTATGAAAAAGAACTAATTAAATTGCCGGTTACAGAAAGATTCCCAACATCAAACCCATCAATATAACTCCTTTTATTAGTTCCATTAAATGTAAAGCCTATAAAATGCCAATCACCATCATTCAAGCCAGAACCATGATTAGAAACAAACCGTCCAGAACTGGTCTCAACACCTGTTCTTAACTCACCAGTTGTTGGAACGCTGATTTCTAGTTCCTGACCCCCCAGGATAATATGATAACCACCTGGTGGATTCCCATCAGCTTTGAACCAGGCAAACGCAGAAACCTGATTTGTGTACCCTAAATCCGAAGGCAAATCAACATAATCATCGCCATCAAAATCAAACGCTCCTGCAGAGTAACCCGATAAGTTATTAATACCGCCATAATTAGTACCATCTTTATTGTAAGAAGAATAATCCTCAACATCGTCATCCAAAGTCCAGTATGCCAACAAATCATTATCTACCTTCGCGTGCAAGAATATTCTTGGATTATTTTGAGTAGGCAAATGATTCCATCTGGAATTAAAACAGATTAACTCTCCCTCTACAGTTCCTGTCGGCACGCAATGTTGGGTTGAGTTAACACAATCGGAAGCGTCATCACAACAAGCAGCATAATAATTCGAATTCATCGAACTATTCACAAAATACTCGCCGACATCATCGCCGCAACATTCCAACTCATTACCTTGAGAATATTCGCCAAAAGAGGATGTTTCTCCACCGGATATCCAGTTTAAGGCAACACAGTTTCCATTTGTTGTCGTACAATAGCTCATAGCTTCATCTCTATCATGGGATATACATCCGTAATCACAATACAAATCAGAATTTGCTCTGCAACTCTTCGGCTCCACATCATCACAGTCTTCACCTCCAGAACCCGCGCAATCATACTCGCAGAGGGAAGTATTCACTGAGGAACACACAAAATTTCCAGGAGAACCATCACATTCTGAACAGTTGAAACAGTAATGATAATCAATATCCAAACCATACAAGGGTTCTGTAGTGCCATCTTCAGCATCACAGTAACCTTGGGAGCAATTCGAGTTGTAATCGCAGCCAGCACAACCTAACGGAAGACCGTTCTGCCAGTATGCTGGGTCACCGTCAGCGTCGCAGAACCAACCTGAAGAATCTGCTTCATCACAATGAATTACATCTGTTTCAAATCCCAGGTTCACATTATTGTTACAATCATAAAGTTCGCCATTCCAACAGAACAGATACTGATAAGAGTTTCCATGTAAAATTACCTGACCGTTATAACAACAACTGTTTCCCGCGCCAGGGTTCTCAAAATCATCTGTTACACCATCATCACCGCAACATTGATTTACCCCTGAAAGCCAACTATACGGAGTGCATCCCCGAGTTGATTCTTCGCAATAAGTGCTGCTATCATCTCTGTCGTGATTTACCGCTTCGCAACCACTTGTTTCGTTACATGCAACATCAGTAACATAAGTTGAATCATCAACGCAACACCATGTCCAACCATTAGCACAAGATAACTGGCAGTTTGCACTATTTGAATAAGAACCATCTGAACAAGTGGCGTCCCCGTAATAACACGTTTGATTATCAACATGACCCCAACCAAATACCGTCGCATTCGAACCGTTCTGAACAGAGTTTAGATTACAAATAATATCTCCGTAATAGCATGTCCTCGATGTGCCAGAACCCAACAAAACGCCATTACCAATCAAAGTCGTATTCGTTACAAAAGAACCATCATAGCAAATTTCACATCTAACAGAAGTACTTGTTGCCAAACTCGCATTGTAATAAACAGAATCATCGTCAGCGTTATCATCCCCACAGCATTGAGTCCCTGAAACCACTCCATCCATCCAGACATACTCACAACCTGTCGCAGTACAGTAAATCTCCTGCAAATCTGGATCTTTCCAGCTCCCTTGATCGCAGTAGAGCACATTACCCAAAAATAAACCGCAAACGCCGTCTGGTGAGCATATATCAAACAATTCGAAAAAACCTATATTTGACTTGAGCTGATTCCCAAAAGCCAATGCGCCCGGCTGAAAAACGGTCAATAAAAACCTTGCATCAGTGCTTACAGAATCTAAATTTGTTCCTTGTAAACCCAAAGTTGTACTTTTTACTGATGTGCCTGAACCCTGTGCAAAAAACGCAAAAGAGACATCTAAAAAAACAAAAATCAAAACAACAAACAAAATTAAAATGAAAAAGAAATCGGATAACTTAAACTTATTTAAATTAATTCTGAAAATTTCATCGCTTATCCCGTGAATGCCAAATTTCATTTCTCATTCTTTAAATGCTTTTTACTGCTTAGGCTGCAAACATGCAACATCAATCACACTAATCGTATAATTCTGATAAAACAGCGGCACTATGCTACAGTTTCGTGTTCTGTTCATTATCTCAAAAATTGCATAACCAAAACCATCGCTAAGTCCCTGTTGATAAGCCAGTTGAGAATAAAGCGCGATGCAATCCGCAGCAATCAGATGCAGTGTCTCATTTCCTTGCGTGAGATTATAAATAGTGCAATTAACTAAACCTTGTTTAATGTTTTCAAAATCAAAAGAAGCATCGCTCTCCTGATCTCCATTAGGTGTAGCTCTTATCAAAAAAATGTAGGATAAAAGCCCTGCAACAATTAGAATCAAAACGATTTCAAAAATTGTCTTTGACGAGGTGCGCGACAAATTTTTTGTCTGTAAAGAAACAGATTTGCGCTTGCGCGTTTTGTTTTTGACTGTTTTTCTCACCATTTGAATCCCCTTAAAAGATTTATACGAATAAATGTAATTTAAAACCTTTATAAAATTTTCCTTGAACTCGTGAATGCAAAAAAGGTATAAACATTAGAACAAATAAAAATAGCTTTAAAAAATAACATAAAACAGGTATTAAAAATTCAATAAAATAAAAGTTCAATAAGCTAAAAACCTTTTCTTTGTCCTTTTTTTAACTTCTTTTTTAGTTAGTTTTTTAGTTAATAAAAATTTCTTGGAACCTTAAAATTAGTAAACTTAAGAACAAAACAAACATCTAAACAAGATTTGCTCTCAAATCAACACAAGTAGCATCTTTAATTTCAACCTGAACAAAAGAACCTATAAGTTTATTCAAAAATTCGTTTGAATTTTTAGGAGTTTTAATTACAATCTGTTTGTAATAATCATTTCGCGCAATTACGCTATTATTCTTACCAACTTCATCCACTAACGCAAGTCCTTCCCAGCCCAACCAGCGTTTTTGCCTTGCCAATGAGTATGAATTAAACAAAGTCCCGAGTTCTCTTGCTCTTCGGATTGGTATTTGGTTATACAAGGGTCTTAGTTCCGCAGCTTTTGTACCGGGTCTTGGCCAGAATCTCGAGATATTAATAATGTCTGGTTGAAATCTGCTAATAAATTTCAAAGTTTGCTCAAAGTCTGCATCATTTTCTGTTGGAAACCCGCAAATAACATCGGTACTAAGAGTTAACATTTCATCAAAATTACGAATTTTAGAAAACAATTGATAAATAATTTTAGAATCGTACCTCCGGTTCATGTCTGCTAAAACATGATCGCTTGCAGATTGAATGGGTATATGCAAAAACTTAAAGATTCTCTTATCCCGTTTCATTAAATAAAGAAGTTCATCAATGATTCCCACAGCAGAATTAGGGTTCATCATTCCGATTCTAATTCTAAAATCCTTATCAAAAGTCAAAATATCTTTAAGAAGGTTCAACAAAAGATACTTGGGATTATAACAAAAATCATAGCCATATGCTCCAGTATCTTGAGAGGTAATCCATATTTCTTTTACATCAAGACTCAGAAGATTCTCAATTTGCTTAAGGATTAATTTTGGCTGATAAGATAACAAATTCCCGCGGGCAAATTTGGTTTTGCAGTATGAACAGTTTCCTAAACATCCCTCATTAATCGGCACAATACCTATTACGCTTTCTGGAGAAATTCTAATTGAATGAAAGGATTTCATTGAACTAGACCTAGCAATAAAGAGCCCGCCTTTAGAAATTGTATCAAGAGCATCTAAGACCTTATCAACATCCCTCACTCCAATTATGGAAATGTCCTGTCCAATTAATTTCCTAACAGCATTCTCGTCAGCCTGTGGAACACATCCTGCTGCGATAACTTTTTTTCCTTGTTCCAAGCAAATTCTTATGCTTTTCCAAAATTTTGTCTCCGCATTTTGTTTCACAGTACAAGAATTAATAATTACTACATTCGCTTCACTTAAGTTATCAACCAATTGATAATCTCGCGACCGTTTAATCAGAGTTTTCATCAACTGCGAATCAGCCTGGTTAGCGCTGCATCCAAAAGTCCAGACAAAAACCTTCATAAAATCTTAGAAAAATTGAGAATATTTAAATGTTTATACCAAGAGATTCATACTAAAATTACACTCTTAATTTATCTTGATAAATCGTTTATCTAGATCTTCAGATTTCATTAACAAAACTACTCGAGACTCTTTCTTTTCATCAACAATCTTCCAATCGCAGAATTCCGCAATATTTTTAGCGAATTCGAAGACTTCTTCGTGCAAAGGCATATTCTCTTTTTTCAACCTTTTAACTGACTCACCCACATGCATATATGCTTTAACCTCAACAAAGAGCGGGTTCGACTTTTTAATCAACTCTGCATATTGCTCGGGGAAAACATCATTAATACCTTTTATTAAAGTAATCCTTAAGCAGGTTCGCACGCATTCATTTCTTTTTTCTCCAATTACGGACAAAGTTTCATTAAAAAATTTCCAAGCATTCTTTATTTTCGGTCTGTCTACCTTAAGATAAAGTTCTTCGTTAGGCGCGTCTACAGAAACATAAAGCTGGGTCGGTTTTATATTTCTCAATACCTCTGGTCTCAAACCATTTGTAACCACAAAGGTTGTGATGCCTCTCATATGCAAAAGCTCAATAAACTCATTAAGATAAGGATACAAAGTTGGTTCCCCAGTCAAAGAAATTGCAAAATGTTTTGGATCTTGTGCTTCCCTGAACTTGTCCAAATTGATTTTCTTATTCCCGCCAAACCCTGACAAAAGCTCCCGCTGTTTCTCAATTGATTTGGTTATAATCTTTTCGGGGTCGTCCGCAATCTCTTTTGGGATTTCATGAAAACCTTCCGTATCTGCAAAACTCCTCCAGCAGAATATGCAAGAATTTTGGCAAAAATTAACCGCGGGACTCATCTGGCAGCATCTATGACTTTGAATGCCATAAAATTTCTGTTTATAACAAATGTCTTTATCAAGAAGAGATTTTTTAGTCCAAGAGCATATTTTTACTGCAGTATTCCTTCCTGAAAATCTGTATTGTTGCTTTTCAAGGCGTTTTTTAACAGACTCCAAATCCAAAGTTTTCATTTATAACAAAGTAAAACATCTCATTTAAAAAGATTGTGCATCCAAAAAAATCCAAAAACGCAAAAAAACGAAAATAAAAAACAGCAAGATACAGCATAATTCAAAACATCAAAACAACATAAATTCATAAAATAAAATAGCTTAAAAGTGAGAAAAATTTATAAAGATAAAAACAAAAAAATTGTTATAAAAATAAAAGTTGCGAAAATTCAATTGTAAAAATGAAAAGGTGAATATCTATGGTTAAAAAAAATTTAAAAAAGTTTCAAACAGATGTTGTGTTCTTCGTTGTGGTAATTGGTT
>CAYLQM010000002.1:0-59895 GCA_964386095.1 uncultured Methanosarcinales archaeon | reverse complement strand
ATAAACAAACAGACAACAAAAACTTTTTTAAAAAGTTCATTATTAGGCATTTTTTTCACGCAAACCTTTTGCAACAAACTTAAAAGGCCCATAATTTAAATAACCTGATGATTAACAAAAACGTAAAGCTAAATAATTGTCGCGTATTTAAATTTTTCTTTTTAAATATTTTCTCACTTAGCTTCGTTTTTTCACATCATTTGGATTATGAGATGAAATTGTTTTTTGATTAAAAATTGATGAGTGTCAAGCATCAGAGTTCGATTCTGTAGTATTTATAGTTGTATTAGACTTGCCTGCTTTTTGAATTAATTCGCAGGCTTCATCCAATTGATCATTTGAAATACGATGAACAATCTTGTTTAGAATCTCACCGAGGTTTGTAGAAATTGCGTTATCATCACTTTTTAAAAAGCATTTTTGATTTTTTTGGTTCAATCGTTGCGGATTTAATGCAACATCTTTCGTCAGAGTGATGTTAAAATTCACGTTTTTGTTAGATTTTTCGACAGGAGAATCCTTTATCAAATTATTGTTTTTGGGGCTTTTTTGTACGCTGTTATCCTCCTCTCTGTCTATTGCTGATTCTGATTTGGGGGGTTGCAATGGTTTGCTCTGTTTAGGTTTTGTTTTATTATCCACGGATTCTTCCAATTTCAATGGGTTTTGCTTTCTTGATCGTTTTCCAACAAGCTTCTTTGCTTTTAGTATAATCTGTTTTGCTTCGTTAAAGGAATCATTAAGCAAAAACTCGTCAACAACATTTACAAGGTCTTTTAACGAAAAGTTATCAATGTTCTCTAGAATATCATTAGAATCGGGTTGTGACAAATCATCAAGTTTAATCGTTGATTGGGATGAATTTCGTTCTGACGATTTCATAAGCTTCTTGTTATCCTTTGCTTGGTTTGAGGAAACAACTTTTGGTTTGCTTGATGATTGAATATTCGACTCTTTTATAGGTTGATGAGTTCCATCAACATCTTTTTTTACTTCCGTCAACTCTTTTGATTGAGGAACATCGATCCCTTCATTCATAGACGAGTTGGAAGAGTGCTTTAAAGGACTGCTGCTTAATATTTGAACCTGTTCCTGTGGTTGAACTTGTTCTGGTTTTGTCAATGGCAAAATGGGTCTTGTTGGTGAATGCTTCTCTTCTGCAACTTGTTGCGTTAAATCAAGGCTTGATTTTTGAAGCAATTTTTTATTTGAAAGGTTTAACATCCTTGGCGATTCCTGGTTTGATTCAGAAAGTTTGCTCAACAGAACATCGTTGAGTTTAAGGTTTTGCAATATTTGATTTAAGTTTTCACGTTCCATCTTTCTTTTTTGTTGAATAAGTTGAATCTTTTTCTCTAAAAGTTTATGTTCTTCTTCTAACAACTGCTCTTCCAGTTCTTCAATTGATAAATTTGAGTTTGATTTTCCTGATGAAACTTCCGTTGTTGAATGAGTTGATTGGGCAGATTTAACAGACTTTTCATTCGGACGCGGTTTAGTATGTCGCTCATCCTGAGGCGATTTCTCAGTTAGGAGGTTGTCTAAAAGGTCTCCCTTACTTTTTTCCCGGGATTCAGTCTTAAGCTTAATTCTTGTTTGATCAACCCGTTCATCAAAACTTGAATCATCCACTTCTGGTTTTATCAAATCAAACAGACCCTTTTCAATAGTTGAAGAGGTTGTTTTATTATCCAAAGTCGGCGGTGGGAGCGTGACTATTTTGCTGTTTTTTTGTTTAATTTCTTCAAGTTCCTGTTTTAATTGGGAAACATAATTAAAGAAATTTTCATCACTCTTCAATTGAGCAACATTGTTTTTCTTATAAGATTGAATCACTTCAGTAAATGAGTTTTCTAAATTAGAAGTTTGCTGTTTAACCAAATCAGTTGCGCGAGAATTCTCTTCTCTGTCGTTTTTCACATTATCAAAAGCATCAACAGTTTTTTGTTCTTTTTTAACTTTTGTTTTTCGATCGCGGTTTAAAGATTCTACCGCACGCTTTTTTGTAGAGATGTTATCTAATTTTATCTTTTTATTATTTTTCTTAACCTTACTTTCATTAACCTGAATTTCATTAACTTGAGTGGTTTTGTTGAAAGATTCGGTTGAGTCTTTCGTATCGGTATTTTCTTCAAGAATCAGATTTAAGGTTTTCATTAAAGAATTAATCTTCTTCTTGGACAGCGCCTTAACCCTGCTCTCAAATTCCGGTCGAGAATACAAAAATTCTTCTAAAGCGTCGGTAAAATCTGCTTTAGTTTCACGATTCAAGAATACCAAAAGCTCGTTTCTTGATACCTTGTTTTGAAAGAGGACTCTCAAAATTTCATTTTTCTTCTGCTTAAATTCATCATCTGATAACAAAATTAGCTGATCAAGAAGAACATTTAAATTACTCTGGCGATATTGGGAAAAAACTTTTGAGTCGGCTTTTTGTTCATCATCATCGGTGTGGGCAGTTATCTCGTTTTGCAGGGATTTTGTATTTAATGACGGCTTCCCAAAGACTTTTTTACGCGCATTGCTTAAAGAAGAATGCTGCTCTTTAGTCTTGTGTTCCTCCTTCTTTTTGAGAATTGAATTGGCGTCTGAACTGGCATCTGCAGGAGTGTTGATAACTCTGTTTGATTTCCCGGACGACAAGGTTATTTGAGTTTGAGGTTCGTCATTTTGTTTTCCATAAAGCATCAAATCCTTGACTTTTTCAAACATTTCATCCAAAACGGAATGAATCTCTTCACGGGTTTCGCAAAGCATCAACTTTTCTGAAAGTTCAGGATAACCTAAAACATGGTCAATCCAATGAACCAAATTTTTCCGTTTATGCAAAGGTAGAATTAAAAGGTTGAATTCCTTTTCGGGTAGAGACTCTACATAATCTTTTAATTCCTCAAGCGACCTTATCCTTTTTGAGCCCAAGCGCATACTTTCTTTAGGTTCAAGCAATCTTAAGATATGAATAGCTTTGATTTGTTCATCTGAATCAATTTGACGGGCAGGTTCATCTTTTTGAGTTTTATTTTGAGATTCAGGTTCGTGATTAAGTTTTGAATTTTTAGTATCTTTAATGTTTAATTTCTCTTTTGAATTTGCTGAGAGGCTCGTTTGAGATTGTTGCGATTTAATGATTCTCTTTTTTGAATTTTTTGTTAAAGTTAAATCTCCATACACTTCGCGGATCACATGAATCTTGTCGAGCAGTTTATCCTTATCTGCAAGCAAGGAAACTTCAAATGACAAAGCGGTTTCTGGCAACATTTTATCTATAAATGAGATAACTTTTTGTTTAATTAAATCAGAATGTTGTTTAAAGAAATCATCGTCAATTTCTTTTAGAAAATATTCTATTTCAACAATAGAGTCAAAATCCTTGATTTTTTTTGATTTAGAAGGCTTTTTATGACTTGTTTTTACTGGTTGATGCATCTTAAGCTCTTCCAACTCTTGTTTAAGTTCATCGAGAAGACGGGAATCATCATTTAAAGATGCATCATCAAGATTTATTTCCTCGTCCAAATCCGGTAATGATTTCCTGCCGAAGAATCCAAACCTCTTCATCATAAAAAATAGTTCCATCAAGCTTTATAATTTTTTGTATCTATTGCATAGTCGTTTCAAAAATAAATTATAAAAATATTTATTTTATAAAATTATTTATCCGTGTTTGCTTGATTGAAATTTTAATTTTAAAAAACAAAATCAATCAAAAACAAAAGAACGGATTTAAAAATAAGAAACCATAACGTTAAATTAATAATCAATATAATTACGCGTGGCAAATTAATAATGCGATGATTAATAAAATACGCATTTGATCAATAAGCCCTCAACAAAATTCATAATAAAAATGAACAAGAAATACTCTTTTTTTGAAGTTGAAGAAAAATGGAAACGGATTTGGAACGAAAAAAATATATATCGTTTCAAAGAATCAGCAAATGGACAAATATTCTCTATAGACACTCCACCACCTACAGTTGTAGGTAAGATGCATTTAGGTCATTCTTTTGGATATACCCTCTTGGATTTTATTGCAAGATTCAAACGAATGAATGGTTTTAACATTTTCTTTCCTTTTGGATTTGACGATAATGGATTGCCTACCCAGGCGTTAATTGAAAAGATTACCGGCAAAAAAGCCGAAGAAATGAACAGGTTGGAGTTTGTAGAATTGTGCCTAAACAAAAGTCGGCAAATTGAGGCGAAATTGCGGGAGCAATGGATTGCGTTGGGCATCTCAGCAGATTGGAACAGATATTATTCTACTATTGATAAAGAAAGTCGTCGTATATCCCAACATTCCTTTTTGAAATTGTTTAATAAAGGTCAGGTTTACTTAAAAGAAGCGCCATTTTTTTGGTGCCCCAATTGCAAAAAAGCGGTTTCTCAAAAAGAAACCAAACATATCAATAGCAAGGTTAAATTTTACAATGTTCCCTTTAAAGTAAATAATAAGAAATGTCTAATTGTTTCAATAAGCAGATTGGAGTTTTTACCAGGATGTGTTGCATTGTTTGTGAATCCCAATGATAAAAGATATGAGAAATACGTTGGTCTTGAAGCCGAGGTTCCATTATTCGGTTCAAAAGTGCCTATTCTCACAGACAGACGAATTAGCCCAAAAAGAGGAACTGGAATCAAGATGTGTTCAACTTTTGCAGATAATCTTGATGTAGTGTTATTTTTAGCTCACGGTTTGCAATTAAAAAAGGTTATGGATGAACAAAGAAAGCTTACTGCTCTGGCTAAAGAATTTGAAGGGATTTATTGGAAAGACGCGAGGGAAGCGATTCTTGAAAAATTAAAATCTTTAAAACTAATCGACGGTGAAAGCGAAGGTGTGATTGTTGATAGAATACATAAAGAATGCGGCAATCCTATCACTTATCAAAGCAAAAAACAGTGGTTTGTTAGGACAACAGATTTAAAAGATAAACTTATAGATTTGGGTAATCAGATAAAATGGCACCCCCAATTTATGAAAAAAAGGTTTGATAAATGGATAAAAGATTTGGAATGGGATTGGAACATTTCGAGGCAACGAAAGTTTGGAGTGCCGTTCCCGGTATGGTATTGCCAGGATTGCGGAGAAGTGATTTTAGGAAAAGAAGAAGACCTTCCGATTGATCCGTTAATTGACGTCCCGCCCGTTAAAGAGTGTCCAAAATGCAACTCAACACAAATTATTCCAGAAACTGATGTAATGGATACCTGGGCAACGAGTTCTCTGAATCCGTTCATTATAACGAATTGGCTAAAAGATCGCGGATTCTTCAATAAAATGTTTCCTATCAATCTTAGAGTGCAAAGCCATGATATTATATACACATGGTTCACGTACAGTTTAATAAAATCTTATCTTCACGAAGAGAGCATACCTTGTAAAGAAGTAATGATTCACGGGTTTGTAAACGATGAAAACAGCAAAAAGGTTTCTCTTTCCAAAGGAAATTTTAAAGGCGTGTTTGAGTTAATAAACTCTTACGGCGCGGATGCTGTGAGATATTGGGCTTCTTCCAAGAATTTAGGCGAGGACATTATCCTTAAGGAAATGTATTTAAGACGGGCAAAGAAGGTCATTAACAAGCTTTGGAATGCTTCACGATTAGTTAAAGAGATTATTGGAGAATGCGAAATACCAAATCAAGCTCCTGAATTAAGACCAATTGAAAAATGGCTTTTTTATAGACTTGATGAAATTATTAAAAGTTCAACTGAAAACTTCGAAAACTATAAGTTTTCAGATGCGCGAAGGGATACAGAACATTTCTTCATAAAAGATTTTTCAAACATATATCTTAGAATAATTAAAGCCCAATTAAAAGAAGGCGGAAGTGATGAACTGGAAGTTATCAGATTTACTGTTTATAATGTATTCCTTACCGTTTTAAAACTCCTCGCGCCAATAATGCCATACATCACTGAGGAGATCTATCATCAATTTTACACAAACGATATTACTGAAAGCATCCATTTAAGCAGTTGGCCAACAGAATTCAAGTTAAAAACAAGCATTGATTATGATAGTGGAGAGCTACTAAAAGACGTGATAAAAGTCGTGAGAAGAGAGCTGCATAATAAGAAAATTTCGCTCAAGGGGTCCAAAAAAGAAAGAATTGTCATAAAAGTTCAGATTCCAAATGAAAGATATTCTAACCTATTTAATCGGATTCAAAAGAACTTGACTGAGTTCTTCGGCATTAAAAAGATTCATCTCTCGCAGGAAAATCTGAAAAACAAAAGCCCAATATATCAAATAGGAGTTGAGCTTCAGGTTACAGATTAGAATTTGTAACTTTTTTATAAGCAAGTTTTATCTTTTTTCTTTCTTTTAAAGGAGGGTTTGTTCTGGGAAACTGAACTAATGAATAAAATACCTTGCGGGAAGAATTGCCCCAGGAGAAATTTCCAGAAAGGTGTTCAATTCGCGATATCTTAAACTCGCCGATTTCCACGCCTTTTTTGAGATTGTAATATATTGACCTTTGAGTTACTTGAGGAAATACGGAGATATATATCTTATAAAGACGGTATCCGTCAAGCTCAGCAATTGTAAAAAGGATTTTTTTAATATTCTCTCTGATAGGGCTACCGGGTTTCCTTGGCATTTCATTTAAAAGACTCTATTTTATTTTATAAGTTTTGTTGTTAATGCTTTGCTTTCCGAAGCTTTTTTAAATACATTTTTTTAGAATTATGTTATGAAAATTACCACAAAGAAAGGAGATTACGGCAAGAGCAACACCTTAAAAAACAGCAACATTAGCAAAGATGAATTGATTTTCGAGGTTATAGGTAATATTGATGAATTAAACTCCTTTATCGGATTTGCAAGATCCATGGATAACACCTTCCACGAACAGCTTGAAAAAATTCAGAAATTTTTAAACAAAGTCAGCAGCTATGTTGCATGTGATGGCAAGCACTTCAAAGAAGATGTTGAAGAATTCTTGAGATGGACTGAGTTAGAAATTGAACGGAATGAAGAAAAGATTAACCTTAAACAATTTATAATTTTTGGTGATGATGAAACTTCTTCCAGAATAGATTTGTGCAGAGTCGTCTGCAGGAAATGCGAACGAAGAATCGTTTCATTGATCCGAAAAAATAAATGGGACAACCTTCTAATCAAAGCGTTTAACCGTCTTTCTGATTTGTTATTCATCTATGCAGTTCTCGAGTTACGGAATAAACAAGGCAATTAAATTTTAACTATAAAAAGATTTAAAAAGTGGAAGAATTTGCTAAGATTAAAATGAGCAACGAAAATTTAGAATCAAATGAGGAGTATACTGCTGAAGACTTGCTGTATGACGCACATTTGAAGATTGACGCTTTGATTGAGCTTTTAATCGATAAAGGCGTTATCAAAGAAGAAGAGTTTAACAAAAAGTTGGATGAACTTGTTGAAGAAGACCTTGAAGAAGAAGGCACTGAATAAACTTTTTTCTTTTTGAATTATTTTTAATTAAATTGTGAGCCTCGACAAAAGGCAGAAAATGAGCAGAATTATTGAACAACCAATCGAAGAGGAATTGCGCACATCTTATTTAGATTATGCGATGTCTGTAATCATCGGTCGAGCGTTACCCGATGTAAGGGACGGTCTAAAGCCAGTGCACAGAAGAGTATTATACTCTATGCACGAATTGGGGTTAACAAGTTCTAACGCATTTAAAAAAAGTGCAAGGATTGTTGGTGATTGCTTGGGTAAATATCATCCCCATGGAGACTCTGCGGTGTATGATGCGTTAGTTAGAATGGCTCAACCGTTCTCGTTAAGATATCCTCTTGTAGACGGTCAAGGTAATTTCGGCAGTATTGATGGCGATAGCGCAGCAGCTATGAGATATACTGAAGCAAGAATCTCAAAGATAGGGGGAGAGTTGCTTAAAGATTTAGAGAAAGATACTGTTGATTTTGTAGGAAACTTTGATGAAAGCTTAAAAGAACCAGTAATTTTGCCAACGACGATCCCGCAATTGTTAATCAATGGCTCTTCAGGAATTGCTGTTGGCATGGCTACAAACATTCCGCCCCATAATTTAAAAGAAGTTTGCGACGCGATAATCCAAACTATTGATAATCCTGAGATATCTATTCTTGAATTAGGCAAAACAATAAAAGGCCCTGATTTTCCAACAGGTGCAACAATAATAAATCAAAAAGGTATTTACGATTATTTCCATACGGGTTATGGAAAATTAATCATACGCTCAAAAGTTCATTTTGAAGAAAAGAAAAACAAGAAACTCATTGTTGTAACTGAAATTCCTTATCAAGTCAATAAATCAACTTTAATAGAACAGATTGCGAACTTAATTAAGAAAGGCGTTATTGATGGCATTACCAATATTAAAGACGAATCAAACAAAGAAGGTATTCGCATAGTTTTTGAATTGAAACAAACTGTCAATGAGGAGATTGTGTTAAATCAGTTATACAAGCATTCTCAACTGCAAGTCACCTTTGGCGTCCAATTAAGAGCTTTGGATGGAAAAAAGCCAAGAGTGTTCAATATCAAACAATTAATTGAGAAGTTCATAGAACACCGAAAGGAAGTAATTAGAAGACGAACGACTTTTGACTTGAGAAAAGCTGAAGAAAGACTGCATATTGTTGAAGGACTAATAGTTGCTCAAGAAAAGCTTGACGAAGTTGTAAAATTGATTAGGGGAAGTGAAAGTGTCCAACAAGCTAAAGGATTACTTATATCAAGATTCTCGCTGACCGAAACACAGGCAAAAGCAATTCTCGAAATGAGATTACAGAAATTAACGAAATTGGAAAGCAACAAGCTTAGAGATGAAAAGATCAAACTAAAACAAATTATTGAAGAATTAAGGAGTATACTTGAATCTGAAGAGAAAGTCTTAACCACCATAAAAAAAGAGATGTTGGAAATCAAAGAAAAATATGGAGACGAACGCAGAACTGATTTTAACTTTGAAGAAGAAATAGATATTGATTTTGAAGATTTAATTGAAGACAAACCTTGGGCGATTCTGATTAGCGCTAAAGATTATATAAAACGTTCAGATTTAAAAGAATTCAGAATTCAAAGGAGAGGCGGTAAAGGAGTTGTTGGAGCCAAATTAAAAGAGGAAGACAATATCAAGGATATTTTCATAGCAAATTCAAAGGACTATTTATTGGTATTCACAAATAAAGGACAAGTCAAATGGTTGAAAGTGTATCAAATCCCCGAGGGAAGCAGACAATCAAAAGGAAAACCTCTAAACAATTTGTTGCAATTGAGGGAAGATGAAACCG
The DNA here is from genome assembly GCA_964386095.1 of uncultured Methanosarcinales archaeon. Lineage (GTDB taxonomy): Archaea > Nanobdellota > Nanobdellia > Woesearchaeales > JASKKU01 > JASKKU01. Next base: position 50,622 of record CAYLQM010000002.1, on the reverse strand, counting down.
TTAAATCAGTAATACCGCTTCAATCTTTAGAAGAGGGTTACTTAATATTCGTAACAAAAAGGGGTTTAATTAAGAAGACTTATCTGAAAAGATTCTCCAAACCTCGAGGCACAGGAATTATTGCAATTAAACTAAGGGAGAATGATGAATTAGTTAATGTGAGATTATGCAGCAAGAATTCTTGGATATTCATATTCACTAAATTCGGTCAAGCCATAAGATTTAATGAGAACATAATTAGAGAAACAGGCAGAACATCAATGGGGGTCAAAGGTATTCGACTTTCAGAAAAAGATGAAGTTGTTTCATTGCTGGTAGCTTCTAACGAAAGCGACACAATATTAACAAGCACCTCAAAAGGTTTCGGTAAAAAAACTGAAATCAGCAAGTACAGGATAACCAACCGCGGCGGAAAGGGTATAAGAAACATCAAACTTAACAATAAAAATGGTTATGTGATTGGATGCGAACTGGTTTATGATGACGATGAAATATTAATTGTAACACAAAAAGGGCTTATAATAAGGATTAAGTGCTCTGAAATTCCGATATATGGACGAAATTCTTCAGGAGTAAGAATCATTAAACTTTCAGAAGGGGATTGCGTAGTGTCGTTCTCCAAGATTGCAAAATGAAGTTCTTTTGCACAACTGAACTAGGAAATGAGCTTTTTCTTAATAAAGAGTTGACAGAGCGATTTAAAGTGGATGGAACTATAGTTGGACAGGCATTCATTTTCGAATCTGAATTAGCTCAGGCCATAAAAATTGCATACCTTGCCCAATCAACAAGAGATGTATGTTTTTTGTTGTCATATCACAAATTTACTCAAAAATTTGATGAGGAAGAACTAATTAAAAAAATCAACAAAAGTTTGGACCTAAAAAAAATTCCAAATTTAAAAGGGATAAATGAGTTTGGCGTTTTCGTTGATACTAATGATAAAAATATTAAAACAAGAGCTTTCAAAATCTCAAACAAGATTGCGGACAGCATATCTGAAAAGTATTTCACACAAAAAAATTTTAAAGTGGCTAAAAGAAAGTTCTTGCTGGAGATTTATAAATTAAATAATCAGTATGTTTGTTTATTCGGTTTAAGTTTATTTAATGTAGATTTATCAAGAAGAACATACAGAATTTTTGTAAACAAAACCGGATTGAGACCCTTAAGCGCATTTTCTTTGGTTCTTTTTTCCGGCATAAAAAGAGAACATAAAATAATTGATTTCTTGTGCAAAGACAATACTTTAATGCTTGAAGCGTATCATTATTTAAGCAATCGCTCTGTTAGAAGATATGATAAGAATGAGCTAATCAACAGTTCCAGCGTTGATTTTGAATTTGACAAAGTTTTTAATAAGATTGATTGTGAAGAAATTAATGAATTGGACATCTTTGCCACGGACATGGCTTTCCCAAACATTGATGCTGCACGAAAAAATGCGAAAATTGCGGGCGTCGCAAAAAAGATAAAGTTCTCTAAAAGGGATTTAAGATTCTTTCAGATCGCCTTTGGAGATCGATTCGATAAAGCAATAACCTACATCAGCTTAAGCAAGTACAAAAACAATGTAATCGTTGATAAAATTAAAAAGTATGTCCTGCCCTCAGTCAATATCGACTTAAACATCATTACCAATTTGCCTGAAGAATTTGAAAAAAGGGGATTTAATATTAAAAAAAGGTTAGAATTGCCTCAAGGGTATTTGAAGCTGAATCTTTTGAAAATTGTGCCATGATTAAAAATGCTAAATATCAAAAGAAATTGGTACCTGTACCTATTTTTCATTTTAATACTTGTTTTAGAAATTAGCACGGTTTTTTCAACTAAACAATTAAGTTATCCAGAGACCTATTCAAATTTAGTAAAAGCTTTAGATAAAGAATCGGGTGTTCATCAGGGGTTTTATCTTTTTCTTAAAGCGATTTTGTACCTGTTAAATACTTTAAATCTTGATTTAAGTACACAGGTTCAAATACTTAAAGCAGTATCTGTAGCTTTATCTTTTATTTTCTTTGTTTTAATGTATGCATTGATCACACAATTTAGTGATGATGATAAGAAATCGTTTTTTTCGTTACTTTTGTTTGCAAGCTCTCCAGTCTTTTATTTAATGACTTTAAACACTTTGCTCACGGAATCTTTCGTTTTAATTTTGATTCTGATGACATTAAATTCGTGGATAAATTCAATAACTGCCAAAAAGGCTACAATCGGTTTAATTTTGCTCGTTTCTCTTTTGGTTATATCCAGTCCACTTTCAGCATTTTTCATAATAGTAATTTATGCATATCTTATATTACATCTGTTTGAATCCAAAAAAGTTCTCAATTTTGAAAAAGATATTGCAATTTATTCTACATTTTTGTACGCAACATATTATATCTTCTTTTTCAGAAACTATATGCTAAACAAAAACTTGCCAATAATCATTCAAGAGTTCCTGAGCCCAATAAGTCTTTCATTCACTCACATTAACATATCTTACATTGTTCCGCTTGTAGGTCCTACAACAATCTTGTTTGGCATTTATGCATTATATTCAGAATTGTCCAGCCGCAAAAAATCGGCAAAAAGGTTTTATATTCTCGCTTCCATGCTAATAGTCAGTTTTGTTTTTTTGATTTTTCGGGTGTCAAACGCTTACTTCTTGTTATTCCTGCTTGTCATATCATTAAGCGTCGGTTCTGCAAGGGCATTAACCCTGATAAATTCTTTTTTCATGAAATCAAGATTTAGCGACAAGGCGAAAGATTTATTCTTGACCGGAGCAATAATTCTTAACATGAGTTTTGCGGCAGTTTATTTGCCACAAGCAATTATTACCAACACAAACAACGCAATTTCTCCACAACTGGTTAAGTTTTTTGAAAAAATTAACAATGTTTCAGAAACTCCTCTGCGAATTGTATCCTGCAGAGAAACAGCTTTTCTCATCGACTTCTACACAAAACACAACGGAATGTACGAACGGTTAAGTTACAATGACAAATTGAAAGTAAAAGAGATTTATCACAGCCCTCTTGAACTGAATATTGTAGATTTCCTTAAAAAGCATGATGGCAATTGTATTGTTGTAAGCGAGTTTGAGAAAGAGTTGTTTAATGTGGAAAAACTAAAAGCTGTGGATTTAGATATGCTAAAATTAAAAGCCAATATTTCAAACAACCTATTGTATTGTCTTGAAAATGAAAACTAAAAAAAGAAAAAACGGGAAAAATGTCAAGAAAGATTTTCTAAAAGAATGGAATTTTATAATCCTCTTATCAGCAACAATAGTATACAATTTTGTATTTTTGAGAAGCATAAGAAGTATAAATTACGCGTTTCTTAACGAATTGTTTAAGAGCAGATTACTAGAATTTTTCTTTAAAAAAATTTTGATTAACTTGTCCTCAATCTTTTTTATAATCAACGATCTCGCATCATTAGGATTTATAATGTTTTTTTACTTTATTACTAAAGAAATTTTCAAGAACGAGAAAATTGCGTTTTATTCATCACTTATGATTTTAATTTCACCGATATATGTATTCCTTTTTTCTTCAATCAATCATTTCTTTATATTTACTATTCTCTTCTTAGCAGGGTTTTTTCTAAAACTAAAAGGGCATAACATTTCCGGTACTCTATTTCTCATCAGTTGTTCATTTAATTACATGTTTTTAATCGCCAGTATTTTTACAATATTGTATTTTGACTTCGGAAAAAAGAAAAAAACTGCGATTTTCTTTGATATAATCTTACTCGCTCTGTATGCACATTATGTCTTTCTCAGATCATTCTTTAACCTAAAATTTGCATATTATCCTCTTGCATCAATTACAGAAGTTCTGTTTGAATTGTCATCTTTTTTGTCAATTAGACTCATTGTTTTTATTCTTGCAACAATTGCAACCATTTCCTTAAGTTATAAAAAAGAATTTACTGTCTTCGACAGTTTGCTCCTTTTAATAATCTTGATGTCAATATTTCTTTCGACATATTCAAAATACAGTTTAATTTTAGCAGCGTTATTTTTAAACATGCTTTCAGGTGTAGGAATATATTATATCATACATAATAAACGATCGCACAAGCTTTTGAAAGTGCTCATCTTAGGTTTACTTTTTGTGTTGATAGCTTTTCCGGAACCGATTCTTATTGTAAAAAATACGACAAATGCCGCAAGATTTAACGAGATGATGTCAATCCTTAACTTCAACCAAAATTTAACCAAGAAGATGGTTGTCTCGCCAACACAACTCTGTCTCTTTTCAGTTTTGGGTGGGAAAAACGCTTTTTTTGATAACAATCTCTGTTCGGATTTTTATAATTCCAACACCAGACAAATCCTAAGAACATTAAGTCTCAAAAACAGTACAACATTTCTTGAAAAAATCCTTGTGGAAAACAACAAACCGACTAACGAAAACTTAAATCGTTTTAATGAATTTTTATCTATAATTGATTTGCATGAATTTCAAATGTTTGTTAAAAAGAATCAAATTCAAGGAATCATCTTGACATCTGATCTTGAGCAGTATCTTGCCAACGAGAATCCGGTTTTATTGCGTATAATAAAAAGCTATAATAAAAATCAAAGCGAAAATAAAGTCATCTCTTTCGAATCTTAATTATATCCCCCAAGGTTATGCTTTCTTCAGAAGTAGACTTGTGTTTTTTTGGTTTGTCATAAACAATTTCTTCTTCCTCCACCAAATGTATGCCTAAAAAATGTTCTAATTTAAGTGCGACATCAATTGGTGGTTCATGTCTGCCGGATTCTATTGCACTGATCAAAGAATCTTTTTCTGCAATCTTTTTAGCAAGTTCTTCTTGTTTTAATCCTGCTTTTTCTCGGGCATTTCTAATCAAAGTTGCATAATTCGGTACAATGACCTGAATTATTTCTTTTTCAGCAATATGTTTCCTAGAAGGTGCTGGTTTCACAGCGGGATTTTTAGCAGGTTTAACTTTGGAGATTATTTTACCTAAGGAAGCACAATCGCTGCACACATTAAATATTGAACCTTCTATTTCAGCCCTATAAATCTCGTCTGTTTCCTTACCACACAAATCGCAGTGCATTTTATCACACCCTTTTTAATTTAAACGATGGGATTATTTCTTTGATTTCTTCTTTTTTGAATTTATCAGATATTTCTTTAAAACGTAACTCACAGGATTTTTAATTGTATTGCACAAAGGATCTTTTTTACAAATTCCTATGTCCAAATAAAAACTTTCTGAATTACAATTTGGCGGCATATTCTTTCGTTTAAGGTGATAAGACAGCTGTGCATTAATAAATGTATGCGAAAGCTCTTTTTCATTCTTAGCATTCCATTCGACCACAAGTTTTTTTATTTGTTCGGGTGTCCAATTTAATTGATTCAAGAAATTTATTAAAATAAAAACAAATCGTTTCCGGCCGTCCTCTAATCCCTTTAATCCGTGTAGAATACATGGAGGGAAATACTTCGTATTAATTTGATTCTCCGAATTAATTGAAAGATAAAGTGACGTTGGCTTATTAATTAATTTTGGTTTTTTTGATAAATCGCTTTTTCGCTCTAAATTTATTTTTTGTTCCGTTGTAAAATCCAAAGCTTGAATGAACAATTTAGTTGCTTCAACAGCAGGATTCTTTTCTCTCAGGTTATTTGGAAGGAACTCATTTTTTATTTTTACAGATTCAGGTTTGGCAAGTTCCCTATCAAAGGTTAAAATATCTTTATAATGAATTGGCAGTGAAATTAATTGAGTTTTTTCATGCAACGAGTATGGCGCTCTAAACAAATGTCTCTTTGAAATCAAAACACTATCTAAACCTAAATTGACTTTCTTTGTAAGTCGTTCAGAACCACATTTCGGGCATTTCCGTTTAAGAACTTGCGTTAATTCCATAAACCCTCTACATTTCTCGCATATAAAATATTTTGTTTCTGAGTATTGTGTGTAATTTAACTCTTTCTGATAACCGCAATTTTTGCACATCAAGACATATCTATCCTCATCAATAAAAGGTTTTACTTCGGATAAGCAATTCAAGCAGAAGTCTTTTGTTAACTCTTTAGGCAACTCAAGATTCTGATTAAATATCTTTTGAGATGTTTTAAAATTGTTGTCAGGATTATCTAAGTAGTAAGAGAGATACGCTAAAACCCTGGAAGGAAGCTGTGGAAATGTATCTTTGATTTCTAAATTGTTTACTCTGCTTGGAAAAACTTCAAAAGGTATTGCAATATGAAAACCCTTGTTGCCTGAGAACTTCACAAAAAAAGTTTTAATTCCGTGATCAATCAAGGCGTTGACAATCTCAGAAGCGATAATTCTGCTCACTTCAAAAAGCGGAAAATCGATATCAATAACTAAATCCCAGCCGATTCTTAAAGTGTTGAGTTCTTTATCGCTGATTCCTGAAACGAGTTTTGATGGATCACTCCATCTTTCTTCAGAAATGTGAAAAGAAACTGCTCTTGATTGCAGGAAAAAATCAATGTCATCTGGATAATTTATTAAATTGGGTCTTGAACCAAAAATGATTTCTTTGTTAGAGAGTAATTTTGGAACAAATTCACGGTCAACAGATGATGAAAATATCGCCTTCTTAATTTCAGGCCGAGAATAAAATTTTATGGCTGTGCTCAGGAGTTTAAGATGATTCATAAAAATAAGATAAGATGACTTTATTTTTATTATTTTTTGATTTTGGTCACTTGAGCTTTATCTGAAATTATCGCAGAATTTCCTGAAGGGTCTGTTATGGTAATAGTTATTTTGTCGCTGCCCCACAAAACTCTTCTTAATTTCTTTAAATGCGCTTTAGTTTTTTTAAGCACTTCAGGAGCGTCTTCTGTATTGAGAATACCTTCGAGTTGATGCTTTAATCGTTGCAGCAAACCTTCAACATTGCTAATATATCCATTAGAAGCTATCCCTGGTTCGATTGTTGCAATTTTTCCAACTTTTACCGTTGCTTCCGCGGATTTAATAACTCTAACTTTCAGATCATCTTCGTTTTCTACAACAAAAGAATATTTCACCGGTTCTCGTCTTTCAGGGATTTCTACATCTGATTTGTGATAATGACAACTTGAGCAATTCATAGAAAAAAGGATGACTTTACCAAAATAAGGAATAATTCTCTCACTCTCCATTAATGTTAAAGTTTTTTGTTCGCACATTGGACAAGTTTGGCCTTCAAAAGTTTGGACTTCAAAGTTTTCGTCGTTCATCCTAAAAGAATACATTCAAAGAAAGTTTATAATTTTTTTGATTTGAGAAAATATAAAATTCGCTAAACCTATTTTTAAATATAATTCGTATCATCCACCTTTAGTGGTCGATATTAGAATCGTGACAATGAAATAATACTTTAACATGGAATTTTTAAACTTTCGAATTGAAAGAATTAAGATTTCAGTTTGGATAAAATTTTCCTGAAAAAAGCTAAAAGTGTTGTTGCTTCTTTCTTCGAAAGAAATGACTTTGTAATGACCCGGTTCATAACCAGTTCAATTGTGAGTTTGTTTTGTTCCCGCGTAAAATCAAGATGTTCTAAAATTTCATTCACCATTTCAAGAAGCACCCGTTTTTCATCCTTGTTAGCCAATTCAAAATGGTCAATATGAGTCTTAAAATCCTGAGAGCTAAAAAGTTCGTAGAGAACAATTGCTACAGCATGGCTTAAATTAAGAGTTTTATTCTCTTTTTTTGCGGGAATTGTAACTAAAAAATCGCATTTCATCAATTCTTCGTTGGTTAATCCTGTACTTTCCCTGCCGAAGATAAGACCTATCTTAAGAGCATTATGTTTTGGGACTATTTTGCTTAAACGATCTACATTTAATGGAGTTCGAAAAACATTCCTCACGCCACCAACCTTGCTGGAAGTGCCAATCTTTACATCTAAATCATCTAAAAAGCGATTGTCTGTAACTAATGCATTCTTCAAAATATTAAGTCCATGTTTGGAGCGCGCAATTGCTTCCGAGGAAAGATGATTACATACTGGATTTATCAAAACAAGTTTTTCAAACCCAAAATTAGACATTACACGAGCCACAGCTCCTACATTCCCAGCAGTTTCAGATTCTACAAGGACTACATAAAACATGTTTCTAAAGTCGATGTCAGAATATAAAAAGGTTTGTTTTTAGATTTTGAAAAATTGTATTTTTTCTTAAAAACATTGGACAATTGCTTACAAAATATTTATAAAAACGAAATGTGATCATCCCTTTGTGATAATCATGAGCGAAGAAAAAGGAAATAGGAAAGTAAAATCAATTACAGATCTCCCTGGAGTTGGTAGTGCTACTGCTGAAAAACTTATTGAAGCGGGTTATGATAATCTTATGTCAATTGCTGTCGCTAGTCCTGGAGACCTGATGGAATCCATTGGTGTTGGAGAAGGGGTGGCGAGAAAGATTATCTCCGCGTCAAGGGATGCGTTAGAAATGGGTTTTGAAACGGGAGTTGACCTGCTTGAAAAGAGAAAAAAGGTTCTCAAGGTTTCTACGGGCAGCAAAGCTTTTGATAAACTTCTTGGGGGAGGTGTAGAAACGGGTTGTATCACAGAACTGTTTGGAGAGTATGGTTCTGGTAAAACGCAGATTGCTCATTCCCTCGCAATAAATGTTGTTGCTTCTGACCCTGATGCTCAGGTAATTTATATTGATACTGAAAACACTTTCAGACCTGAAAGGATTATAGATATGGCTAATGCTAAGAAATTTGATTATAAAAACGCTCTTTCAAGAATCAGGGTGGCTCGCGCATATAATTCGGATCATCAGATGTTGCTTGTTGAAAAGATTGATGAATTGATTAAAAAAGAAAAAATCAAAGCAAAATTGGTTGTCGTTGATTCGTTAACTGCGCATTTCAGAGCTGAATTTGTTGGCAGAGGTACGCTTGCTGAAAGACAACAGAAATTAAACAGGCACATGCACGAACTGCTTAAACTTGCAGACTATCATAATCTTGCCGTAGTTGTAACTAATCAAGTTATGGCAAAGCCAGATATATTCTTTGGAGATCCAACGCAAGCGATTGGCGGTCATGTTGTAGCGCACTCAAGCACTTTTAGGGTTTATCTAAGAAAAGGAAAGAAGGGAACAAGAGTGGCGAGATTAGTTGATAGTCCAAACCTGCCCGAAGAAGAATGCGCATTTATTATAACCAGGGATGGCATCCAAGATATTTAAAACAATTTGATTTTATTTTTAGGTATTGATTTTGTCAAAAACATAAAAAAGGATTTAAGCGTTGCAACAGCGAGATTAAATTTTAATGAGAGAAAGATGCTGCGCATAATGAACAGGCGTCACTTGGGATAAAACCAATTCTTCATACAAGAATTGTTTGCGGTATGTGCATTACCTAACCTAATCCCGGCTTTTTTTAAAACTCTTTGTTAGTTAGGTTAAAATTAAATGTTTTACATACTTTATTTGAGAATCAATTTTGGCATTTTCTTTAGATACCAAAAGGAAAAATTTTAATACTCTCCATAAAAAAATCCAAACAATGAAACTTAGTTTTGTTATTCCAGCGTACAATGAAGAAAAAGGCATTGCTAAAACGCTTGATGAAATTAAGGAAACATCTAAAAAACTTCTTGATAAAAAAATCATAGATGATTTTGAGGTAATCGTTGTAGACAATAACTCTAAAGACAGGACAAAAGAGTTGGCCAAATCCAAAGGCGTGAGGGTGTTAACTGAAAAAAAACAAGGCTATGGTGCTGCATACAAAACCGGATTGAAGAACGCAACGGGAGATATTATAATTACAGGAGATGGAGATAATTCTTATCCTTTTTGCGATGCTGAAAGATTGTTAAAGGAATTGCAAGATTGTGATTTCATTACTACAAACAGATTGGCAGGATTGCTTGAGGGCTCCATGCCCATTCTAAACCACATAGGTAACAAAATCTTGACATTTGTATTCCAGTTACTTTACAATCACAAGATAAAAGATTCTCAGTCAGGTATGTGGGCCTTTAGAAAGGATTTTTTGGATGAATTGAACTTTGATTTGATGAGTGATGGCATGCCTTTCTCACAACAAATAAAGATTGTTGCAATATCTGCCAAGAAACAGATAAAGGAAATTCCCATAATTTATCGAAAAAGAATTGGATTTAAAAAATTAAGAAATCTTAGAGATGGTTTTGACAATCTTAATCAGCTTATCTGGTTTAAATTTAAATTGCATAAAGTAAATAAAAAAAACAATAATGTTTAATACACCTTCAAAATCTTTCTGAAGATTGAACTTAAGAATAACGAGAAAATCAAATAAACCCAAATCCAACCCATTCTAATCCCAAGAAGATTAAACTTCAAAGGTCTATATCTAATTAAAGTGCTTTTTACACAGCCATCATTTAATGCAACTCTTGACTTGGTTTTATTTATCAGAGAGGATGATGAAATCAAGGTTAATGTGGAGTTGCATGGAAGTATTTTTAAGTTATAAGTTCCCTCTTCTGTTGAACGAAGCGTGTAAATTATATGGGATGAACGATTTGTTTTGTTTATTACTTCCAATTCTGAAGGCACTTCTAATGAAATGTTCGAGTTCGCATTCTTTAAAGTTAATTCCAGGTCTATAGAAGTTCCAGGTTCAAAAGGCAAACCCGAATAAATGTTAGTTAACCATCCAAATATTAAAATTATAGGTAAGAAAGTATACAAATTTATCTTCATTGAATGTCGCATATATTCTGAATTTAGTTTTAAGAGCTTTTTGTTGAGTTTTGAGATTTCTTGCGTATTTTTTGTGTTCCGCATTTGAGTTTGTAAAGATTTCATCTCCTCTTTAAGATGCTTCATCTCATTCTGGTCACTAAAGAACTTTGTAAATAATACAATTATCAAGTTAACAACTACAGAAACAACGAACAAAAAAAGCAGGGGCTGTTGAGAGATGAAATTGTCAAAAAATGCCATAAAATCACCATGTTCGGTTATTTTCGTAAAAAAAAACTCACGTTTTAATAAACTTTCGTAAATTCGGGGACAAGTCTAAAGCGTGTTCCTTTGCAATAGTTTCATAGAACCGGTAAACAATCATTACAGTTAACAAGATACCTGTACCTCTTGACAATGCCCCGGTTAAATCAGCCACTGCTGCAAGCAATCCCACGAAACCAGCACCCATTACAGATAACGGCCAAATATATCTTTTTAGCAGTCTTTCAAGGATTCTAATATCTGAACGGAAGCCTGGAATTTGTAAACCTGAACCACTAATCTGTTTTGCGACAGATTTTGGATCCATTCCAGAAGTCTGCACCCAAATCACCCCAAACAAGATACTAAACAACACCATCAAAAGCACATAAATTAAAGCCTGGCCCAATAAAGAAAGTGAAAAAGAGCCGGTAATCATGTTCTGTATTAAATTCTGACCTGAAATCCATTGAACAATTCCATGACCTGCTTTTACCGTGTTCGTTTGACCAAGAACATAGACAGAAAGGAATTCTAAAAACTTGTTGGTGGAATTGGCTGTGGCATTCTCTAGTAATCTGGCAAAAATTTGAAGATTTCCAAATAAAGCTGCGGTAAGTATCACTGGGATATTGCTCGTATAAATGAATCGAAGTGGCCATTTTATACCATAACCACGAACCTTGCCATAAGACAAAGGAATTTCTACTTTCATCGCTTGAGCGTATACTGCTAACAAGAATACTAAGATTGTGAAAAATAGTTTTGCAATATTTGTTAAAGCTGTCAAAGGATCTGAATTGCGGAGTGCAACAAACAATGCTGGAATAGTTCCAACAGGATACTCTGCTCCTCCGTAAGTTGACTTTACCCAGCTGAAAGCACCAACAAATATCTGCTGACTCACTCCAGCCGCGATGAACAGGCTGATACCTGAACCAATACCCCATTTAGAAACTACTTCATCCAATAAGAGTATAATGAAACCACCAATCGTTAGCTGAAACACTAAAAGCAGTCTTAAAGCGTTTATTTGAGAAGATGTTAAAGCGATCATTCCTTCGCTTTGAGTTGATACAAAAGAATTTGTCTGTGGATCGAAGTAAGGAGCTGGAGATAACCCGCCCATGTACACATACAAGAAAGCTTCAAACAGTATAAAGAAAATAGTAGTAATCTTCTGAAGAGCTTCAAATCTCTTCCGATCTTCAGATTTTGACAAATCATAATTTAGAATTCCGGCACCAACCAAAAGTTGCAAAATAATAGAGGCCGTGACGATAGGCCCAATACCTAAACTGATAAGAGAACCGAACTTTGCTCCCAAGACAACTGACAAGAACTCAAACCTCTGTAAAGCATTGTCTCCTAGACCAAATAGAGGTATGAAACCTAGGACGAAATACAGCACCAAAACAATTGAAGTCCATTTAAGTTTAGTTTTCAGCCCAAGCTTTTTCTCAATAGGCGCTTTAACTTCAGGCAGGAACTTCATAATGGTTGCTAAAGCCATAGTTGATTTACGAAAAAAGATTTAGTTTATAAAGGTTTTGATAGAACGTAGAGAGAAACAGATATAACATCAAAGATGCTTCTTCAACAGCAAACACAGTAAGCAATTAATTTTAAAAATCGGAAAATCAATATTAAGTATCATGATTCGAAAACCTATTGCCGCAGCCAGGTTTTATTCTAAAAATAAAAATGAATTAATTAAGGAGATTGAGCAGTGTTTCTCTTCAGAATTGGGGCCGGGAGTCGAGCTTAAAATGAATGGGATTGCTGAAAAAGAAAGGGATAATAACTCAAAAGTTAAGGTTGTCGCATTAGTTTCACCGCATGCTGGATATGTATTCTCTGGATCTTGTGCGGCTCACGGATTTTATGAGTTATATAAAAATTTAAACTTCGAAGAAAGGTGCGTTGTAATTCTGGGAGTTAATCATACAGGATTAGGTGGTTCTGGAATAAGTCTGTCTGATTTTGAAACTCCTCTTGGGGTTGCTAAGAATAATAGATTTTTATCACTGGAGTTAAGCAAATTTTCCGGGGTTCCGATAGATGAATCAGCCCATATTTATGAACATTCGATAGAAGTTCAGATACCTTTCTTACAATATATTTTCAATAACAGATTTAGTCTAATTCCGATAGTCGTGGATTCGGATACTAACTTTAATAAGCTTGCTAAAGCCCTAATTGAAATTAAAAGCATGTATCGTGGCGATTTAATAATTGTTGCCAGCTCAGATTTTACACATTACGGGATTGATTATCATTATACTCCTTTTGGAGAAAATGCAAATGAGAGAGTTAAACAAGATGATTTGAATACAATAAAATTCATATTAATCAAAGACAGCAATGAATTCTTAAAAAGAGCTAATGAAAGAACGATTTGCGGCAGATATACAATAACGGCTCTGTTAGAATATCTCGCCTCACTTGAAGAACAGGATAACAAAGTTAAAATAACTGGAAATTTGCTTAAATACTATCAATCCTCAGAGATTTATCCTTCAAGTTCCTTTGTAAGTTATGCATCAATTGTCTTCAAATTAAATTTAAAATGAGGAAAAAGTCAAATTTAAATAAAACAAAAACGTATTTTAAAAATATTTTAAGATGAAATCCTCCTTAAAGATTATGAACAGCAAGGAAGTTAAAGAATTTGTAAAAGAGCTCGAAAAATGCTTTGATTGCGATATCAATTCGTTAAAACGAGATTATTACTTTTTCCTGTCAAAAACCCGAGGCAGATATTATCTTCTCAAGAAAAGCAACTTAATCAGAGAAATTCCGGACAGCTTAAAAATAAATCGAGTCGGCTGTTACTTTGCTACAAAGGAAGACGATGGAATAAGATTATCGATTGAAGGTTCGCAAATTATCTGCAATCAGGCTAAGAAAAACATTCTTGAAATCAAGCCGGAAAACATGAAAAAGTGGTTGACGGGAGACTCTATTGAAATTGATGAGCAATTGTCTGTTCAAATTAAAGAGAAGGTTGACCCTGAAAAGAACAGATTCGTAATTATAAAATGCGGCGAAGATTTCTTGGGCTGTGGCAAGGTTACAAAAGAAAAGATTTTAAACTTCGTTCCCAAAGAGAGAAGGGTGCATTCATCTTTTGAATAAAAAATGGAAACTTACAAGAAGTGGTTAAAGGATTTTAAGAAGAAATTAAGCGTGAATAAAATAAAAGAAATTTATTTTGAAAGAGGGATTTTCGTTGACGACATCCATGCGGAAATGCTGTTGAAAGAATTCCCAAGGATTATTGACCCGATTCTAAAAAGATACATTGAGAAGGAATTCCTAAAAGATATTGCTCTGAAACATTTAAAAATCAGACTTAGTGATGAAGATGCAATATTGCATTTAAATAAGATTAGGTTTAAAAAAGAGAATGTCAACAATTATTGGGGCGAATTTAACGAGAATGAAAGAAAGGTTCTTCGTGAGAACTTTAGAAGATCAAAAGAGATGATTAATAAAACATATAAGCGAATTGCAAAGAAACTGCATGTAAATAGTGAAGAAAGAGATAATTTTCCAGCAATAATTGGATTGGTCCTTTTAATAACATCTTTTGTTGGGTTTCTCACATCATTTATGCCAACACTCACAGGTTATGTTACTGGAGACTTTGTGACTGGATTTGAAACAGGAGGTCTCAATATTCTAAGCGGTATAACTTGGTTTTTGGGTTCTATCTTTGGGATAACTTTGATTTATTCAACCTTCAGTAAAAATAAAAATCAAGAAAAATGTGATTTGCCTGAGTTCTATCAAGAGAATAGAAGCGAAAAGATTTAAGAGATTATATGCCCCATGTCAGGTCTTTCTTGCGCATAATTGAAGCGATTTCTTTCAATAATTCAATTTGTTCTTCGTCCAACAGGTCTCGCGCCTCTTTATATTTTCTAAATTGTTCCGCAGTCAAGAAAACGTATAAAGTTTCATCTTTTTTGACTTGATGACCAATAGTAACTCCGGTCAAAGAAACGGCCGCTTGCTCTCCTTTTGGAAGTTCGGGCACACTCTTCTTATCAACTTGAATCTCTTTTACTCGGGTCGCAGGTTCTCCATTATTTTTCATAAGAATCGTGTCTTTTTTCAGGGTTCCTGACAAAACCTCAACACCAACAATTGCTGGATTGGATTGTCTAAAAATATAATTGGGCAGGATTTGAATCTTAGCCAAGGAAGGTAAATCTGCTAAAACCCTCCTTCTCATCTCTAATCTCTTTAAGTTCAACCACTCCTGATACCTATCAATAATTCTGTAGATAATGTTATCTGTAATAATACAAACATCCTGAGGGTCATCAATGCAACCAACATTAAAGCCCAAAATAACGCCTAACAACTCATCTCTTTCTTTAAGAGTTTTTGCTTCAACGATGTCTTTTTTGGTTATATTCCCTAAGCTTGATTTTCTAACAGGGATATTATTTTCTCGGAGGAGGGTCAACAACGCTTCAAGACTACCGAGACTATTTGCCTTAACCAACACGCCATCAGTGTTAGTTTCAAAAAGAACTTCACTCACATCAGTTTTCAATTGTTCCTTGATTTCGTGCAATTTTGAAGGGTCTTTAATGGAAATTAAAGGCATACCAGACAAACATTTATCCAACTCCGAAGCAACGATTCTAACTCCACAGGATGCTGTAACTTTCTTCACGCTTTCAAATTTACTTTTATTTTCCCTAATTTCTGTAAGTGGTTTTGGTAAAAACAAAGCTTTAATCCTTGTCACAAAAGGTTGTTCTAAAGTAGCGATTACAATTGAATCGCCAACATTTAATGAACCATCGTATAAGATTACATCGATAACTTTTCCCAATCCGGGTATATCTTTTACTTCAAGAATTGTTCCTTTTGCTTCTTCACTCAAACTGAGTTTTAAACTCTGTTCAAGATATCTCTGAGCTAACCCGATTAACAATATAAGAAGTTCTGACACACCCACGCCAAGCATGGCTGAAATAGGAACTATGGCAATTTGTTTTGTGTAATCTGAAACCCTGTCAAATCGTTCTGCATTAAACCCGAATTCATAAAGTTTTCCAACTAATTCATAAAGTTTTGTGTCTATTAAAGCTTGGACACTCTGAGCTTGAGAATTTATTAATTTAACAAGGGGAACTCCGTTTTTTATTTGGAATCCAGACAGTTTATCAAGCTTGTTAGCCGCAACAATGAAAGGTGTTTTATATTCTTTTAAAATCTGTAAAGATTCAACAGTTTGGGGCATAAACCCCTCATTAATGTCAACAACTAAAATTGAAATGTCTGCAAGATTCCCACCACGTTTTCTTAAATTTGTGAACGCGGCATGACCTGGCGTATCTATAAACAGAAGTCCAGGAAGCTTAATCTCAAGATTCAAAGTTTTGATTAGGGGTCCAGTAATCTGTTTAATTTTTTCAATTGGAACGAGAGAAGCGCCAATTGCTTGAGTTATACCACCCGCTTCACGAGATACTATCTTCGTGCCTCTTATGAAATCTAATAATGTGGATTTTCCATGGTCCACATGACCGACGACCGAACAAATTGGGCTTCGTATCATGGGATAAAAGAGTTAGCTTTAATTTTATAAATCTATTTGTATTAAATAGTTAAAGTTACCAACAATGATTACAATAAGGATTAAAGTTCAATAATGAGTTTATTGTTTTTCGAATCTATTTTAAGCTGATAACCCCGCTCGTTCAGAAGCTTTTCAATTTTTTCGTAACTCAATTTTTTCTTCCTAAAAGAACGAATATTTGTTAAAATGTCTTTAAGAAAAGAATAGTTTTGATAAATTGATTCGCCAATTGAATTGGCCTGTTCATATTGAGTTTTTGCCACTTCTAATTCTTTTAATTGTGATTCGATTATCCGCTTTATTTTATCAATTTTCTTATCTAAAGCCTTGTTCCGGATATTTTCTTGAGGATATGCGATTGCCGAACTTTCAAATACATAGCTCATCATTGATGAAAAACTTGAAAAAGTTTTTGAGCACAATTTCTTATTGAATTGAAATGCTGGATGCAAGCGAGGCAGGTAAGATTTACTAATTAAACAACTCTCTTTATCATTTTCCTTCCCTGAGAATTCAATTAAGTCTCTAAAAAAATCGTAAATTGCTGTTAATTCTTTTTCACTCAGTTCATTAGCAGACCTGTTTTTGTCAATATTTAATTTAAGTAGAATCTGCTCTGAATAAAAACCACCCACGTTAAGGTCCAAAGCTAATGATTTCACGATGTTTTGTTTGTTTGAATTCCTTAACAACTGAATAAACTGTTCTTTATTTAAATTGATAATATCCTGTTTAAAAGGAAACTCATATTTGTTTTTGGCCGAAATAGTTCTTGAAGAAAACTCCAAAATTCGGTAGGCAGTGATGATTAAATCATCTTCATCGCAAAGGATAACATTGCCGGGTTTAATTAATTCAATATAAAATACGAAATTCTCTTCCTTTGAAAAGCTCAATTTGATTAACCTTTCAGAATCAACCTGTTCAATAGAAATTAACCTTGCATTTTGTATCTTTTTTCTCAGCAACATGACAAAGGAAGAAGGACGAGTTGGTTTATCGAATTCCTTCTTTGTGATAAAAAAATAATTTGGTAAAGCTATGACAAAGTTAGTTTTTTTATGAACCGGATGATGAAATCGAATTTGCAAAACGTTATGGCAGATTTCATACACTTTGTCAACTTTGGCATTAAGGAGATAAGGCTTGATCTCAGAGACCATTGCTCTAACATCTAACCAGCTAAAAGCTCTTGTTCTGTTTTCTTTTGATTTTTGTTGAGAATCCCGTGTCATTTTATCAATCCTGATTTTTTTAAAAATTCAATCAGTAAAGTGTACTCGCGATTGTCGAAATTCGTTGTGTCTATTGTTAAAATTTTATGATTATTCAACTTTGCTTCCTCATAACAGCAATTAAAAATCTCGGCTTCAAGATTATCACGGATTTTCTGTTGAGAATATCGTCTTGAGACAAGTCTTTTTGAGAGTGTAGAATTTTCGGTACGAAGAACTATGCACAAATCAACAGAATCTTTAGAAAGTAAGTGAGACATGTGCCCTTCCAGGATGAATGTTTGTTTGTCTTTAAAAAAAGTGTTAAGAAATTTCTTTAGATCCTCTTCATTTACTTCCAGGGTGTCTAATTCGGAGTTATATGTTTTATCAAGCGAATTTTCCTTTTTAATCAAAGTCGTTACATCATATAAAGGCACATCTAACGATTTAGAGATATACTTTGCTAAGAGAGTCTTCCCTGTTCCCGGAGTGCCTGTAATAATCAATTTTAATTCAGCCATAAAACCTTTAGAAACATGTTAAAATATAAAAAAGTGACTAAAAGTTAATTCTTGATTTTTTTATTTGGCTTTTTTATTTGAATTAAATTTGTTTTTTGGTCGCTTCTTCAATTTTTTATTTTGATTTGATTCACGCAACAGGAATTTTAACATTTTCGTTTTTACAACATTTTGCTTAAAATTGATAAACGAAAAAACGAAAAAAATTAATGTGTATAACATCAACAATGAAAAGTGAGGAAGATTAGCGAAAATAGCAAAGATGGAATTAAATTGATTTGCAATTATACTAAAAGAAGCGCGTTTAAACATCTCATAAGGTAAAAATGGTAAGCTTTCCTTTATGAATTTTGGGAAGAATTCAACCGGCACCAAATCTCCTGAAAGAATAATAAAGATAACTGAAATGATTAAAGAAAAGAACGCAGCTGTTTCTTTGTTTGAACTGAGACTTCCAATAAAAATACCTATAAAAATAAACAACGGAATTGATATCAATAATAAGAAAGATAGCGCTAAGAATTGATTGATTTCAAATTTTAAAGGGAATGAAATAAGTAAGAGAAAGGCAAACATTTCGATAAAAACGATTAAAAAAGAAGAGGCGAAAGAGGAAAAATAAAAGTAAACTTTGCTCTTTCTGGATAAAATTTCTCTCAACCGTCCTCGAGAAATATTGTTTGATACAACTATAGATGAAGAAAACAGGAGCGATGAAAAGATTATCAATAAAGATAAAATTGAAGGTAAAATGACAAATTCGTTTGTGGCTTCAAAGATTGGAACGATTTCGGTTTTTATTGGCTCAATTAAAGTATGGGTTTCTTTTATGGGCAAAGAATCATAAAGACGTTTTGTATAGGTGAGCAAAGATTTTTGGTATGCCAGCAATTCAAGAGTTTGATTGACCTTTGATTCTATTCTTAACAAATCAGTTTCAACTACTTCCTTCTTTTGCTCGATTAACTCAAGTTTTGATTTTGAGGAATCATACTCTTCTGAGAAGAGTTTAACATTTTCAATGAGCGGTTGGGTCAATTCAGCTGAAGTGTTATCTTTTTCAGAGAAATCATAAAAGAGTTTTCGATAATTTTTTTTGTAATTTGATAAATTTATATCCTGTTCTGAAAAGTTGTAAATTGTGCTTAAAGAATCAATATCATCATAAATGTCATCAAACAGACTTAAAGTTTGTTTGGTTAAATCCATAACATGATTATACCTGTTAATTAAATCATACGCAGAATATCTCAAATCAGAAGTATCTAATACTGCCGAAGATGTGTCCATTTGGGAGAGAAGCAGGCGTATATGGTCTATGTCGTTTTTAATTTTTGAGAGAGATGTTTCAACCTCTTCAGTTTTTGAAAGTACTTTGGTTATGTTCTCAATCGATAGATTGTATGCGATCAGAATTTCACTTATATATTCAGATTGCTTACTTTTTGTAAAAACACTTAATTCTGAATTAATTTTGTCCAAAAGATAATAAGCAATGTTAATCTTAGATTGGTCTATTACTAATTTTAGAGAATCGTTAAAATCCTCAGAAATCGACAAGTTTTGTGGAAAGATTATGCACAGGTTCGAAAGCGATTTCTTTACTGACTCCACACATTTTTCTTCATTGTTGAACTTAAGCAAGGTCGTATCCTCACTATTAAGCATCGATTTTATAGAACGAGAAATATTGGTTTCAGTAGGTTCGTAATAAGAGATGATTAGATTTTGAGTGTTGTGGTTAAAGAGAAAAATCAATAGAATAACTAAAAGAAGGAGACTTACAAATAATAAGGTTAATGATGCACGGTTTCTCAAAAAAATCTTTAGGTTTTTGGATATCATGCCTATTCCTCGCGATTTGAAACTTTTGAGTTGCCTTTAGCTGTAGTTGTTTGATTATTTGAAATTAGATCTAAGAACAAATCTCTGAGATCAGGAGATGTTACTTTTATTTCTTTTACTTTTATCTTGTTCTTTTTTATGAAACGAATGAGCAATCTGTAAAACAAAGGTTTATCTTTATGCAAAAAGATAATTTTGTTCCTTACTGATAAAGATTCTGTATATCTGAAAATCGTTTTAAACAATTCCACATCTCTTTCGTTCTCCAAAACAATTTGGGTCTTGTAGTTCACATTTAACTTAGATAGCAACCTATCAAAAGAGCCTGAAAAAATTATTTGTTTATTCTTAAGAATCAGAAATTCTTCGCAGATATCCATCAAATCCGATAAGTAATGCGAAGTCAGTATAATTGTGGTTCCCTTTTTGTTATAAATTGATATAAGTTCATTAACCTTTTCTCTAAGGAAAGGATCAAGTTCCCCTACAGGTTCGTCAAGGATAATCAGTTCGGGGTCATTAATCAAAGAGAGTATAACATCCAATCGTTTTCTCATACCACCAGAAAGCTCTTTAGCCAACTTCTTAGATTCATCGTTCAGTTCAAGGAAACCTAAAAGGAATTTTTTCTTTCTTTCAATTTCAATTTTTGTTAAGTTGTAAAGTTTACCAAAATAATATATGTTCTCTTCAACAGTTAGTTCATCAAAGAAAGATGGAGTCTGAAAAGAAAAGCCAACTTTTACCCGATCAAGATTTAAAACAATGTGACCTGAAGAAGGGTTGATTAAACCCACGATTAATGACAACAGAGTAGTTTTGCCTACACCGCTCTCGCCAAGAATGCCAATTACTGTTCCTCTGGGAATTTGAAAAGAAACATTTTTTAGAATGATGGTTTTACCATATGCAAAGTTCAGATTCTTAGCTTCAACAAGATTCATTTTTACAATGCTGAAAGTTTTTTATGTATTAAATTCAAATCATCAAAGAATTCTTCTTTTTTCTTTTTATCAAGTTTTTGGTATAATGACAAAGCTTTAATATAAAGCCTCTTAGCATCTTCAACCTCTTCTGAAGTTATTCTGTTTTTCGGAGAAAGCATGTGATTTAATTCCAATAATAATTTGGCCAGTTTTTCTGTTTCTTCAGAAGATTGATTCTTGTCGTTAGATCGTTTTCGTTTATGCAACACTTTTGTTCGATGAGTAGTTAAGAATTTTTCATCAAACAAGTCTTGTAACAAAATCAACGAAATTAACAAACCAACAAACCAACAGATTTGGGTAACAATTTGCAAAGAAATCTTGCTTAAAAAAGTCCCCTTCACAAGAATTTGATTATAAAAATAATTTGTCAAATAGAGAGGATTAATTTTAAGTATTATCTGAAGCCCAGGCGGGAATGCTTCTATTGGATAAATCAAGCCTGAGAATATTATTAAAAGTAACGCGACAAGAACTGTTAAAATAAGACTGCCTTGCTCGCTCTTAGAGAAACTACCCAACAAAATGCCTATGAGAATGAATACTGAAGAAGAAATTAATGTCAACAAAAATGCTTCAAAGAATTTCAGGACAAAGTGCTGAATTGGAATTAATGAAATCACTGAGACTGAAGAAACAGCAAACTGAACAATCACAATAAGTAAAGTTGTTAAAAACACACCTAAACTGATAAATAAAGTTTTTGTTGGAGTTATCAAATTTCGAATATGGGCTTCAGACTGTTTTTCCATCTGAATCAAAGTGGATGAAACGATGAGACTAATAAACAAAACCATTAATGAAAGTATTATCGGAAATAAAATGGTTACACTTTGTTTTTCCGGAGTTACGGATTTTATTTCAGTTTTAAATGGTTCTGTTATTTTACCTGATGAAAGAACACTAACACTATCAATTTTCTTTTCAATTTCGTTGATTGATTTTTGCAAATTGAAAACATAATTCAAGAAATTTACGACCTCCTGTTTTCCTGAGTTAACATAATCCAAAGATTTATCCTGGGAGATTTCTACTTGCTTTAGAATTTGAGACAATTCATTAATTTCAGAATTTATGTTTGCAATGTAAGACTCTAATGCGCCGACATTAGATTCTACAGAATTCTTATTTTCAAGTAATGTTTGTTTGTAAGAAGCAATGTTTGTTTGTATTTCTTTAATTTTTGGTAACAAAACTGCCTCAATTTCCGAGTTATTTATGTCCATTAATGAAGATTTTAATGATTCTAAGGAATCGCTAACTTTGTTAAATTTGTTGTTCGCTAAAGAGACTATACTGGATGTCTTGAGTTTTAAAGATTGGGTGGTATCGTTAAGGTCATTTAGTTTAAGTGCTGAAAAATCGTACTCTGGATGCAAAACTGAAATGTATGAATAAATCGTTGAAAAAATGCTTGAGAGTTTATCATTGCTCGTTGCCAAGTTTGTTAAGTCATTTTTCTCGTTTGCAAGATTTTTATTAGTTGTTTCAACAACTGAGAGTAAATCATCTATAAGATCCTGGGAAATTTCCCTGCTTTCCTGTTCAGCGCTTGTAAAAAGCATATCTTTAATTATCCACGCCAGATTTAAGTGAGAGTAGTCCACATAAAATCGTATAAATCCATTGTATTTCTCTTCAATCCTTAAATCAGGTGAGAAAACAACACAAGCATGAACATTTCCGTATTTAGTTGCATTAATACACTCGGCTTCTGAATCAAAGTATTTAATCGCGACAGAATTCGCTTCCAAGTTTGAGATATAAGATTTTGCTAAATGAGAATAACTCTCGGAATAAACACCTGCAGTTATGTAAAAATTCGTTTGGTTCTCAAGAGCAACTCCCGTAATTAAAATAATTAAAAGGGGAGTTAGCAAAATAATTAACAAAGAAGATTTACTCCTTATTAGCAGCCTTAAATCCTTTCTTATGACCTCAACAAGCGTTTGTAACATTTTTTAACACTATGGCAAAAATTCAAACAAATCTTCTAAAGGAGGTTTTCGCACCTCAAGGTTTATTATTCTTTCAGATGCGTCTTCCAATACTTTAACTATTTCAACTAAAGCAGCGTGGCTATCTTTAACTAAAAGTATTAGATTGTTCAAATTTTGTTTATGATTGCGTAGTCCTATCTTCGGATTAGCATAAAAATCCTTAAGCAAAACACCATAATTTCCAGGCACAGTTTCAATAATAACCTGATCCAGCAAACCCATTCTGTCTCTAATCTCAGAAGGAGTGCCCAACAGAGTTATCTGATTGTCTGAAAGCACAGCAATCCTGTCAGCTAAAGATTCCATATCATTAATAAAATGCGAACTCAGTATTATTGTTTTTCCCCGACTGTTAATCTTGCGAATAAAATACCACATTTCCCGACGGAGAAGAGGATCCAATTCTGCGGTTGGTTCATCCAATATAAGAATTAAAGGATTATGTATAAGCGCAATGGCTAAATCTAACCTTTTTTTCATACCCCCTGAAAGTTCTTCAGCAATTTTATTTTTATGAGCTTTGAGTTCAAACAAATCCAAAAGGATTGCAATCCTTTGGTTAAGTACATCTCTAGGCAAAGAGTACATTGCGCCAAAGAATTCCAAATTCTCCTGAACACTAAGTTTTCTATAAAAAGAACTTTCTTGTGTTGAAAAACCAACATGAAAACGAAAATAATCCAAATAATCGAAAATTGATTTGAAAACACTGCCTTTCTTGGTCTTATGTACAAAAAAAACATCCCCGCCTAAAGGTTTGATTAAACCGAGCAAAGTCATCAGCATAGTTGTTTTTCCCGAACCTGAAGCGCCAACAAAACTTAAGATTTCTGAACGATATATCTTCAGATTAATGTCCTTAAGAACCTGGGTATTGTTGATAGTCACATTCACATCCTCAAGTTTTAAAATAACTTTAGATTCCATCGCATTCAAAAAAGAAAGAAAGATTTAAAAAAGTATGTCACTTCTCAAGAGGAGTACTGTGTAAAAAACAAAAAATTAAAAATGAAAAGATGGCCGTAAGCCGCCTTCTGTCACTCATAAAAGAGTGTGCGCACATTCAACTTTGCGGTTAAACCTTGCATCAGAGTAGTTTGGCATTTCACCCTTCCCTGAAAAAAGTCGGTTCGTTATCTCGCTCTTGAAAAAGAGCTTCGGAAACCTCATTCTAAACTTTCAGGGGGTTTTATTTCTGTCCAAGAGCTATGCCTATTAAGCATCCCTCTTTAGAGGGCCTCTCAAAATGATGGGCGGACTTTCCTCAGGATTGCCCGAGAGTGCGCCAGCCATCTTTTCACAACCATCAAAAATATAGAAATTTAAATATTTTACTAAGGTTTTTAAAAAAGAGTTACTACATTTTAAGAGATAATTGGAAAAATTTTTAATTGAAATTAAAATACTCCCTTTTAGAAATGCAAATTGTTACAAAGGAAGAAGTTGAGCTAAAGCCACATATCTTTATAAAAGAAATGCTTGATGGCAAATTATTCATTCATCCTACAGACACCATTTTTGGCATAGGTGCAATAGCCACACAAGATGAACCTGTAAGACGAATCAGAACGCTCAAAAAGAGTAACAATCCATTTTCAATCATGGTGCCTAATTTGGAATGGATTTATATGAACTGCGAAGTTAATGAAAATATTGAAAATTGGTTAAAAAAGCTTCCGGGTCCTTTTACATTTATACTTAAATTAAAAAACAAAGAGGCAGTTTCTCCATTGGTAACTGCTGGAAGAGATACTGTTGGAGTTAGATTACCAAATCACTGGATTTCTAGAATTATCAATCAATTGAATCGTCCTTTCGTATCGACAGCTGCTACCAGAAGCGAAGGGAGTTTAATTGAGGGTCCTGAAGACTTAGAACCCGCTCATTTAGGTAACATACACTACTTTATACATCACGATATTATGCTTAAAAAGCATTCAATTGTTGTTGATTTATCCTCAAACAAGCCAATAATACTAAGAAGATAAATTCTCTTGTTCTTAAAAAAATGAAAGTCTTAGCCTTTGGCGATATACATGGAGATGTTTCATTATCAAAAGCGTTAGCGGAAAAAGCGGAAAAAGAAAAGGTTAATTTGGTTTTGGTTTGTGGCGACATTACTCATTTTAACAATTTCTTTCCAGGTACATTCTATGAGTTTGTGAAAAGAAATCTTAAGGTTATGTTTGTAAGAGGAAATCATGAATCTGGTGCAACTGCAGATTTTTTAAGTGAGTTTTATAATATTACGAACTTACACAACAAGATCGTAAATTATGAAAATATTGCCTTTACCGGAATAGGCGGCGCCAATGTTGGACCGTTTCCATTTTCTGAAGAAAAGATTTTTGAGATGTTAAATAAAAATCTTATGAAGATATCTAAATCTAAAGACATAACAAAAAAAGTTGTTGTTAGTCATGTTCATCCTTCAGGTTCACTCATTGAAAATTTTTCTTCGTTCTTTAAAGGAAGCAGCGCGCTTGAAAGAATCATCAAAGAATTCGAGCCAGATTTGGTATTGTGCTCTCACGTACATGAAGCTGCTGGAATCGAGGAGAACATGGGTAGAACAAAGGTGATTAATGTTGGAAAGTTTGGAAAAATTTTGGAGTTATAATAGCGAATCTAAGTTTCAGTGCGCATTTAACAGTTAAAATGAATGTTTTGCAGGATAAAAATAAAAAACTTAAAAAACAATAGTTACCACTTAATAAGTATGGAAAATCAAAACGATGAGGAAATTAAAATAACTTATGAAAGTCTTTTTGATATTCTCAGGAGTGAAAAGAAGAACCTCATGCTGCAAAAACTTCCAAGGACATTTTTTGATGATGTATTAAAATACATGAAACAAAAGTACGAATTCCTATTCAAAAACAACACCGAAGACATCTTTGTTTCTGCAGACAAAGAAAAGGGGTTAAGAGAACTAAATAATCTCAAAGCGATTGTTAAAGAAATAATAGAACGAAGAATCAAAAAAGTATGCGACTTAGCAATCATAGCTGTAAAAACTAAAAGTCAAAGTTCAGATGTTGAAAACATGCTTGATGAAGAAAAGTTGCTTTTTGAAAATTTTTTGAGTCACCTCAAAAATTATCATTCGGGCGTTATTGAAAATCTTATGATGTTTTCAAAGGTGAATTATAATCCAGAATATGTTAAAAAAAATGAGGCTCAAAAAACAGAGAGTGAAGAAGAAAAATTCCTAATGATTCGAATTTTAAACCCTGTCCCGAAATTCATCGGTCCCGATTTGAAGATTTACGGTCCTTTTATTGAGGATGATATTGTAAAATTGCCAAAAAGAATTGCGGAAGTTCTTATAAAAAAGAAGCGTGCGGAGTTGTTGTAAAAATATTAAGAAAATTTTATACTAAAGTTTCATAAGTTTTTTATAAAATGTTCTCAAACGAGTAAATGCAAAATGATGTTATCCATAATAGTTGCCCCACCTTGGTTTCGTGGAATCGATTGCATTTTTGAATACTTTGGAATCGTTGTGTTTCTACTTATCGCTTTTTTCGCATACAAAGCAACCCGAATAACAAACGATAAAAAAACAAAATGGCTTTTCATTTCGTTTTTGCTTATTGCAGGCTCATACTTAATAAAAGCATTCAAAGACCTTAATTTTTACTTTCCCGTTGAAAGAGAAGTTTTCATAGGCAACTTTCATTTAAAGTATGCAAGCATTGCTATAATTCAATCTGAAGTGCTTATTAACGCAATTAGCAGGATTTTATTCTTGTTGGGATTAGTCGGGCTTTATTTTCTAATCACGAGGAGTGAAGAAAAAAGGCATGTTTTTCTTTTAGTATTTTTCACGACAATTGTGACATATATTTCATCATTCATACCACATTTATTTCACTTAACAAACGTAGTTTTGCTTGCGGAAATTAGTTATTTCTACTTTAAAAAAACAAAATTAAAACAGCCCAGTCAGAAGATGATAATGACAGCTTTCCTTTGTCTCATGTTAAGCCAAGTGCTTTTTTTAACATTCCTATCACGGTTTTATGTCAATGCGAAAATTTTAGAATTGATCGCATTCATCTTTTTTTTAATTGCATACAGTTTAGTAGTTTTTGGAACTAAAAGCAAAAAATGAAAACCAAACATAAAAGAACACAAGAGGAAATCCTTTATGATATTCTTTTAATTATATTAAATAAGAGCGGTAGAATTAAACGGACCCAATTAATGACAAAGGCGAATCTTTCTTATAAGCTAATGAAAAATTATCTTGAAGATTTGGTCAAAAAAGAGTATGTCGATTTTGTTAAAAGAAATGAGCAAAAATATTTAATAATTACTGATAAAGGACGTGATTTCTTAGACAACCTCATAAAGGTAAAATGTTTTAAAGAAACAATGGGATTAGAATAATTAAGATTAAAAAATTGCCTCATTTTCTCCAATCTTTTAAAAAATAATATTCAAGAAGTTGTTAAAAAACGAAAATTTTAAATAATAGCTTTCCAAAAATAAGCTAGAGAAAAGATATTTTGCGGTGGTAAATATGGCAAAGAAAAAAATTCTGAAATATACTTTGAATGGTAAAAGAAGGGCTAAGCAGGTTTTGGTGCCTGATAGGGCAATTAAAGTGATGCTTGAGAGCAATAAAGTAACAACAAGAAAAGGGAAAAAAGTGGTGAAAATTTCATACTTGCCCAGCAGAAAAGAATCTGCTAAAAAGA
Organism: uncultured Methanosarcinales archaeon; assembly: GCA_964386095.1. Taxonomy (GTDB): domain Archaea; phylum Nanobdellota; class Nanobdellia; order Woesearchaeales; family JASKKU01; genus JASKKU01. Next base: position 22,793 of record CAYLQM010000002.1, on the reverse strand, counting down.
GAATTAAATATGTAGCTGTTCCAAAAGGTGCCGAGAACATAAAACTTCTTTAAGAAGTCCTTTGTTTTTTGTTTATTTTCTTTATTTGTTCAAAAAACATTTATATAATGAAGATTTCTTCCTCACTTTACAATGAGAAAAATTTCGGTTGTTAATCTAAAAGGTGGTGTGGGAAAAACAACAACAACGATTAACCTCGCATTTGCTCTTGCTCTTAAAGGAAAGCGGGTTCTTTTAGTAGATTTAGATCCGCAAGCAAACCTATCATTAACTTTATGTGTCGCTAATCCTAAAACCATGTATGAACTTCTTGTTGACGAAGAGATTCATGTCTCGGAATGTATTGTGAATTACAACGAAAACGTGGATGTAATCCCTTCAAAAAATTTAGATAAAGCTGAGTTAATACTTGCGGGCATGCTAAATCGGGAAACGGTACTCAAACGGAAACTTGGACCTGTTTTTAATTATGATTTCGTCTTAATAGATTGTCCCCCGTCAAACACTTTGTTAAATTACAATGCTTTACTCTATACAAATGAAGCATTCATTCCGGTTTCTACCGACTACTTGGGAGTTACCGGATTAAGAAAAGTCGTGAAACTTATTGAAGAAATAAATTCCGTATTTAAACATCCGATCAACATAACTGCAATAATTCCAACGATGTTTGATCAACGGAGCAGAATATCCAAAGAAAATCTTCAGGAAATTAAAAAAGGTTTTGATGGCGTTGTCATGAATGCTGTAAGAGTAAACGCAATTGTCAAAGATATGGCTAAAAAGGGAAAGAGTATATTTGAATTAGACAAAAAAGCTAAAGCAACTTCAGATTATTTGAGAATCGCTGAGCGCATTATTTCAAACGAGTTTGAATTTTTCTAATAGATAATGATTTAGCAAACATAAAAACAGGATTGATTTGTTTAGCAAAAATTTATAGGAAATAATAAAAAGATAAAAATCCTGCAGAAACAAATATGAATGTTGAATGCGCGTTCTGTAAAGGACGACTGTATTGTGGACGGAAGTATTGTCCGCTTCAGGCAAAGATTTACTATAAAAAGGGATTTCAGCAGAAGTTCTCCAATAACAAAAAAGAGTTCTTTGGCGAGTCACCAAACGTTTTTGTGAGTAGATTTAATTACCCAAAGATAAATGTTGGCGCGCTTTCAGTTGAAGAGTATGAACATCATGATGAGCCTGCATTATGGAGCATGAAATCTGTTCCCATAGATGAAATCATTAAAAAGAGGGTTCAGCTTGTGAACTCTTATGTTAAAACAAACGCATTAGCAAATAGAAAAAAGGAGAGTATTCTTGATGCTTTCAAAGAGATTTCACTCTCAAAAAAACCTGTTGAAACTGAAGTACGATTCAGTCACGCTCCAAAATTCAATCTAAATTTTAATCAAACGATAACACCTTTCGGTCCAAATGCTCAAATGGAAAAAGTAAAAGTCGTGAGCAACCCGAAAGTGCCAAATAGTGTTGATAAAATAACAAATGACGACTTGAAAGCAACAGATGCCATAAACAAGTTGAGCAGAAAATTTGATGTATATTACATTACTAAAGTTTTTTCTACAGGACTTCTCGGAAAGAAACTTAATTCCAAATTTGTTCCTACAAGATGGTCAATTACTGCGGTGGATGACATCAGTGGAAAGAACTTAATTTCGCAAGTCATGAAATATAAACAAATAGAAAATCCCGAAGTCTTTGTTGGCGGAGAGTATGGAAACTATTTTATTACCATTTTCCTGCCAAATATTTTTAGATATGAATTGTTCGAGATGCCCGTGTTTGAATCAAATTTTTCTAAAAATCGAGAACCTTTAAGTTACACCACAAATCATGAAAGTTCTTTTGGAAGAAAGGAATATGCCACGGAAACTGCTGGCGGGTATTACGCTGCAAGATTATCAGTTTTACAACATCTTGATGAAAAAAAGAAGCAAGCAAGTACACTTTTGCTGAGGTTTATAACAAAAGAGTACTGGGCACCTTTAGGAGTCTGGGTTGTGAGAGAAACGGTTAAGAAAGTTTTGAGTAACAAGCCATTGCGTTTTTCTTCAAACGAATTAGCGATTGAATTTGTTAGAAAATACGCATTAAAGTATTTCAACACGAACATTAATGCGATTTTAAAACAAAGTAAACTGCTTAAAGAAATAAGTTCACAGATTCAATTAAATTCGTTCTTAAAGTAATGTATGTGACACACTTTTTAACTTAAAAATCCAATCAAGATTGAATCTACTTTATAATAAACGAAAAAAGATTTAAATATGAAGCAATATGAAAAATGCATGACTGATCAATTCAAAGAATTTTCAGATTTTCTAAAGCAGAAAGAGAAGTTCATTAAAGAGATAGAACAAGAAAAAGAAACTAAAAAGAAAATAACTTATGGCATTGATGACGACCTAGCCAGAGGAATAGAAGAGTATCAAAAAAAACTAAATCTTGACGTTTCCCAGGACTTTGATAAGAGTTATGGGCAAAATTACTTTAAGATAGTTTTAGATTCATTAAAAACATTATTTGGAATACTGACTTTTAGCTATGAAAACCTGAAAAAAGCCTATCTAATCACAAGCACTAAACGGTTGTTTGTATTGTATGCTCTGTTCGCGTTGGGTTTGGGAGGTTCCCTTTTATTTCTCGATCAATCAAAGTTAGAACTCGCACCGTACGCTATCACTGTGGTCATAATTTCACCGTTCATATTGTACATTTTAAATGAAGTTGCATCGATGATACAACAGATATTTTTCTTCATATTTTCAGGCGAGAAAAAAAACCGGGAAATATCCATAATTAATGCGTACTCAATTTTTCTTCTTTTGCCATTGTTTTATATAAAAGGCTCCATTTTTATGTCCTATCTTTTTATCGCACTCGCATACATATTAATTTTAGAAAGTTGGGCTTTAAGTCATGCTTTCAAAATTAAAAAATGGCAGAGTTTTAGCGCGCTCCTTTTAATAGTTTTTCTCGCTATCGGGACTTATATCTTCCTTAAAGTGTTTTGGACAAAAATTGAGGTGATTGTACCAAAATGAATGCCTTATCTCAATTAATAATCATCATCGCAATAATCGTTCTGCTGCTTTATTTAATTAATAAAGTCATCAAATTGATTGTAAAAATTGTGATTATAGGTCTTGGTCTTATACTCATATTCTATGTGCTAAATATCTTCTTCATTCAAACTAATCTAAGCGAAGTTAATGGAAGGGGAATGGTTTTTGTTTTGAAAGATGAAGAAGATTCAGTACTCGCAACGATTAATTGTTCAGATGAAGAAACCGGTTCTGCCTCTTTGTTAAGTTCAAATTTAAGCTTAAAAGAATTAAAACGAGAAAAGCGGGATTTTCCCGTTGTTGTTCTCAATTCAAAAACAAAACTTTTTAATAGAACTCTAATTTCTGAAATAAGTACAAAAAAAGAGAATCAGGATTATGAAAAAATTTGCACAACGCTAAGAGAAGCTATTAATGAAACAAGCCTTTTTAGATTAACTTTCATGTACTTTTTAGGTAATTTGAAGTTATATCCAAAAACAAAAATTGGCAAAGTTAATATCACCTCTCTAAAACTTAAGAACAATAGCAATATCATTTCAAAAATTGCCGGTGTGATGAGAATATGAGTTTCCTAAATCGAATTTTTGGTTCAAAAAAGAAAAAGGATTTAGAAAAATTCGAGTTCAGTGAATCAAGCACGGATAACTTAATCAATCAACAAACAACTGATCCTTTGGTAAACAACGACCGATTAAATTTACCGCAAAGCGAGATTTTTCAGCAACAGGGACCCCTTAATTCTTCTCAAAACTTGTTCCCTCAACAAAACAATAACCAAAACAACTTTGAACCTTTTAATGAAATGCGGCAGCAAAACTTCGTTGGAAACAATGGACAAACATACAAAGATCAGGAATTGTTGCAAATTCAAAAAGAACTTGAAGTAATCAGTTCAAAAATTGAAACCATGAAAGTATTACTTGAGAACATTAACCAGAGACTGTATGTTTTAGAGAATCAACAAAATGCGCGCAGATTCTAATTTTAAGAATAAGAAGTTATTAGTTTTTTTATTAATAAGCAGTTTATTGATAACAATAGATAGGATTCTTAAACTTCTTTTTTTTCAGTTAAATCCCTCTGTGGAATTTAAACTTGGTTGCATTAATATTCTTAGAATTAAAGTTATACTAAATGCAGGAGCTGCGTTTGGTTTGTTAACTAATTATAGATTGTTTTTAAGTATATTGTCCATAATTGTTGTTCTTCTAATCTTGATTTATCTAAAAAAGATAATTTCATCAAAAGACAAAGTATTAATTCTAAGTTTTTTATTAATCTTTTCTGGAGCGATGGGAAATCTGATTGATCGAATCTTTTATGGTGAAGTAATTGATTTCATAAGTGTCTTAAACATTCCTTATTTTAATCTGGCCGACGCACTGATAAGTGTGGGAACAGCATTAATCATACTAAAACAAATCTGGTTTCGTAAGAGAAAATAACAAAAATCAATTTGTAATTTGTTAATTAAAAGAAAATATTTAAATAATTGTAATTTATTTAAAGGTTAAAATGCCCGCGAAAAAATCAATAAAAAGTAATGCTTCAAAAAAGACTGCTGTTAAAAAAACCACAAACAGAAGGATTAAGACTACTGCAAGGCAAAAGCAGGCTAAAAAAACAACAAAAACTAAAAGTAAAAGTGCAAAAGCAAAAAAAATCCGGAAAAGAACGAGTGGAGACATCAAAGCACTAAAAAAAGACCTACCAAAACCGAAAAAGTTGACTTTAAATTACATGAATCTGATACAGTTCTTATTAGAGTTCATTGTTGCCTCGGGGTTTTTCTTCGGAATTTTTGGTTATAATTACAATGATTTAAGTTGGTGCTATGTTTTACCACTAACTCTTGTGAATTTTATAATTTCTGTAATTGAGAACAATAAAACGATTACCTACAGTGCTATAACTATGGTTATGGCTTTGATTGCTCTTTATCCTACAGTAGGGTTGTTCGCAAAGCTCGTAGGTATCGGATTATCAATTTCATCGATTACAATATTGTCTGGAAAATTGCACGAATAGAATCTTTCATCTTTTTTATATTTTTTTAATAATATTTTGTCGGAGGGTTCTAAATGAAAGAATGCGTATTCTGCAAAATCATAAAAGAAGAAATCCCGTGTTTTAAGATTTGGGAAAACGATGAATTTGTAGCCATTTTGGATATTAACCCAAACTGCAAAGGACAAACGCTTGTTATTTCAAAACAGCACTACGATTCAGATTTGTTAAAAATGGACAATAATCTTTTTTCCAACATGTTCATAGCGGTCAAGGAAGTTGGAAATCTGCTGAAAAAAGCGTTAAAAGTTAATAGAGTGGGCTTTATATTTGAGGGCACTGGAGTTAATCATGCGCACATCAAAGTTTATCCAATGCATGGTATTGGAGAAGAATTTATAGAAACAACAGGTCCAGAGAGGGTTTGGTTTGAAAGATATGCGGGTTATCTTACTTCCAAGTTAGGACCAACTGCTAATTTTAATGAGCTCAAAAAATTGCATGAATTAATAATCTCCAAAAAATAATATTTTTCTTTTTCAAAAATTTTTAAACTAAAAGGATTTTCTAGATGTTATGCAAAATAGAATAGAAATGGTTTTTATGGAATTTATCAAAATTCTGCTAAAAGAGAAACCTAAAGACAAATACAGGATTAACAGCATAAAATTAAAACTTGCCAGGAAATACAAACTAAAAAAGTTTCCTACAGATATTGAAATACTTTCCCATGCAACAGATAAGGAATTTAAAATATTAAAGCAAGTGCTTCTCACTAAACCAACAAGAACATTGTCAGGAGTTTCTGTTTGCGCCATAATGACTAAGCCTGCACCTTGTCCTCACGGCCGATGCGTTTTTTGTCCTGGCGGAGTTAACAGTGCTTTTGGGGATGTGCCTCAATCATATACTGGTCATGAGCCCGCAAGTATGAGAGCGCGGAGGAACGATTATGACGCGTATCTTCAAGTAATGAACAGGATAGAGCAATATGTGGTAATGGGACATAATTTCAACAAAATCGAACTGATTATCATGGGGGGAACTTTTCCATCTCTAAATCTTAAGTATCAACGCAATTTTGTAGCTTCAGCATTAAGAGCCATAAACGATTTTTCAAGAATGTTCTATAAGGGTGAAAAGTTTAATTTAAAAAAATTCAGAGACTTTTTTTTATTACCAGGTTCTGCAAGCAATGTCAAACGAGTCAAAACCGTACAAAAAAGATTGTTAAAATTAAAGAGCAAAGCAAATCTTAAACTTGAACAAGAGTATAATGATAAAATCAGCAAAGTTAAGTGCATTGGATTGACCATTGAAACCAGGCCTGATTATGCAAAACTGAAACATGCAAGAAATATGTTAGAATTGGGCGCAACCCGAGTTGAACTTGGCGTTCAAAGCATATATGAAGATGTGCTTAAAAAGGTTAAGAGAGGACATTCTGTTAAAGACAGTATTATAGCAACCCGGGTTCTAAAAGACCTCGGTTTCAAAATAAATTATCACATAATGATTGGATTGCCCGGAAGCGACTTTGAAAGAGATTATAATATGTTCGTGGAATTGTTCCGAAATCAAGATTTTAAACCTGATATGTTAAAAATATATCCCTGTTTGGTCGTTAAAGGAACGGACCTCTATCGGTGGTGGAAACACGGGAAATTCAAAGAAGCTGATAATGAATATGCAATAAAGTTGTTGGAAAAAGTATATCCAATAATTCCAAGATATGTAAGGATTATGAGAATACAACGAGACATCCCTTCACACATTATTGAATCAGGAGTCAATTTAACTAATCTTAGAGAAGTGTTATACCGAAAGCTTAAAGATGAACCCATTAAAGAAATCAGATTCAGAGAAATTGGATTAAACCTAAGAGAAAAAGAAATCGACATAACAAAACTTAAACGTTGCATATTTATCGAAAAATATTCGGCGTCTAAAGGTACAGAGTTCTTTATAAGTGAAGAAGATGAAGACAGACAGTTTATCTTTGGATTTTGTAGATTAAGGTTCCCATCTCAATCGTTAATAAAAGAAATAAACATTAATACTGCACTTATTAGGGAACTGCATGTTTATGGCCGTTCAGAAAAGATTGGAGTTAGCGGGCAAATTCAACATACAGGGACAGGTTCAAGATTGTTAAAGAAAGCTGAAGAAATCGCAAAAAGTCACGGTATGAAAAAGATTTTGGTCATTTCAGGATTAGGTGTAAGAGGTTACTACAGAAAAATGGGATATAGAAAATACTCAAGTTACATGGCTAAATTGATTAATTGAATGCGTTAATTAAATACATTAATCCACTCTAAACGATTTTTTCGAATCAACACTTTTAAAGGTTCTAAGGATATATCCCTAAAAAGAGAAACTAAAATTTTATAAAACATAAAAAGACTATTAGTGTTATGAACACTGCAAGCCCGTTTAGCAACAATTCTACGAAAATTCAACAACCTACCCGAAATAATCCTCCATCCAATGCTAATTTTCAGTTAGTCCTTCAAAACTTAGAAACTACAAGCCGCAGACTTAAATTGTCTGAAGAAAAGCAAACGCTTTTATCTAGGAAGTTTGAGCTGCTAGAACAAAATTTGGTCAATTTTGAACGTTCAGCAAATCAAAAGATTTCAAAGTTGAGTGAACAATTACAAACCATAACGAAAGAAGTTAATGAAATCAAGGAGACTATAGATAACATCTCGCAAACATTGAAGAATGTTGCTAACAAAAATTCAGTCAAAGAAATAAAGAAATATTTGGAGTTATGGAATCCTGTAAAATTTGCTACGATTGATGATGTAAAAAGAATTCTCCAAGAAGAAATATATGTTTCGAGAGAGAAGAATACTAAAATCAAAAAAGATTTAAATAAACTATTTTTTAAATAAAAACAATGCCTCATGCAACTGAAAAGATTATGGATTTATCTGCATTAATGAGATTTATATCAGAACAGCGCGCAAAAGGGACTTCGGATTATCAGATAGTACAAAGTTTAATTTCTAACGGTTATAGTTCGAGTCAGGTTTATGATGCGTTAACGCAACTTGACCTCAAACAATCTATGAAAAATCCTCCATCAGGGGATGCGACTCAACAAAATCAAGCAGTTCAAGAACAACAACGCACAATGCAACAAAGTTCATCTGACGTGCAATTGCAACAAACAACATCTCAATCAGAACCTGAAACAAACATAGAAAATACTCGAGAAAGAATTACGCAAGAAACCATTGAAACCACCCAAGATAATACATCGAAATTGAATGCAGATTTGATTGAAAAAGTTCAAGAGATTAGCGAAACAATAATTGAAGAAAAATGGGACGAACTCATTGAGAATGTTAAAAAGATTGTTGAATGGAAAAACAGAATGGAAGAAAGGATAAACAAGATATCGGAACGCACGAATGCTCTTGAAAAGGAGATGTCTAATCTTAAAAACAGCATATTCTCAAAGATAAAGGAATATGACAATCATATTGTTGATTTCGGTACAGATCTTAAAGCACTTCAAAAAGTTTTTGGGGACATGTTGCCTGAATTCGTGTCGAGCATTCATCAATTAAAGGATATCGTGGATAATGCTAAGGAACCCAAGAAACAGTAAATAATTCTTAGAAAACTTAAGTCCCCGCAATAAATCTCATAGCGAAGAATGCAACTAATAGAACAAGGATGAAACCTAAAACATTTTCATTGAATACAGATTTCACAAGATTCTTCTGAAACTCTGATTGTGGTTCTGTTGTGGAATTAGACTGGGTGCCCATTTCTAACAGTTTGCCACCATAAAAGTTAGCGAGGATTGCCCCTATCAAAATCAAAGCAATAATAAAAACAAACCAGCTTGCTCCCCTTTCCCCTCCAAAGATTTTAACAAAATTTTTTGAATCTAAACCCAAGAAATGTCCAATTATAAGAAGGAATACGAAAAGCAATAAAATTAGAATAAAAGGCGGAAATGCTGATGAAATTAACGCATAATCGGATGAACTTGCAACGAATATAGCGATTACCAAAGAAAGAATTGAAGACACTCCTTTATGTTCTCCCAAGACCTTGGATTTGATAAGCAATGCGTAAACTAAAGCATAAGTAAATAAAAACACAAAAACAGGATTCATAAAACTAAACAGTTGTGATGATATTAAAGATGCCATTTTAAAATAAAATCTTCTTTAAACTTTAAAAGATAAAAAATATTTTTACTTACTTCTTATTTTCTCCAGCAAACCATTCGAAAAAGTTAGCCAAACCCTTGCCAAAATTACTTAAGCTGCCACTACGGCCTCCATTCTTCTTTGGCTCATGAACAATCAACCAAAGCACTATGCCAAAAGCCAAGATGATTACAATAAATGTTGCTACATCAGGATCATTGAGAAAATTCAGCCAGGCAGGCAATGTCGCTCCAGCTCCTGCACCGAACCAACCTGCAGCATTGCCAAAAATCACCAGAATAACTATAATGGAAAGGAACACAAATACGCCTCCAAGATTCTTTGTGCTAGGTTGAACTCCGCCAAAAGCACCTACGAGTATAAAAAACATAATTACAGCAATAGCTACACCCACAACTCCGGGAATTGCTTGATTGAGTATGGTAACAATATCCTTGCCTGGCGGATAGTCGCCTGTAACATGAGGTATGACTACTATAAGGGCAATTGATAAAGCAATAATAATATTAAATTTCTTAGCTGAACCATCTTTCCCAAACAATTTTATGGTTTGAAGCACCGCATACATCAATGTAAAGATTAACAGAAACGGTATAAAAACATCTCCAATGCCCATCTCCTTCAATCGCCAAAAAAAATCATAAAAATCCAATCTATTCACCTCCTTTTGATTTTGATTTTGGTTCTTTAACAATGAAAACTAGAGAGATTATTAGAACTGCTAAAAGTACAATTGATGAAAGCACAGTTGAAGTTAAGAAATATTCTTGAAAAAAGTTTCCGACTACTTTACCTATTTCTCCCATTCCCAAAGATCGAAAGAAAAGAATGATTAAAACAAACGCACCAAGAGCCATTGTTGGATATTTCACACCTGCAGGAATCGTGAATTCTGGTTTTTCTTTTGATGGATGGAAAACAACACCTATTACAACCAGATAAAGGAACGCTATAACAACGAATACAATAATATTTGCAATCAAAGTACTAATTAAAGAAACTGCTTTAGAAGATGCCACTACAAATAAGGCAACTGAAAAAGCCACCATTGAGTTTAGGTTTTTCCTGGGAACTTCTTCACCATTAATTTTCTCTGTTCCGAGAATTTTTGTTTTTTCGAGAATTGCAAACATTAAAGTAAATATAAGCAAGAATGGAAGAACTACATCATAAAGTCCTAACTTGTTCAAAGATTCTATAGCACCTCTAAACAAAGATTGCTCAGTCATCAATCTTTTCCTTTAAATATGCATATTTAAATGTTTCGATTTAAGATTCAATTAGTTTATCGTGGATGAAATAAAAAAGGTTTTAAGTTCAAACTTTAGCTTCATCTAATTACAAGAGAGCATAATAAAGAAACAAAGCAAAGAAATGAAGAAACATTAAATTCATTAAAAGATATTATTGACACATTTGTCACAGATTTATTCTTCTAATTGAAATACATCTTCAATGTGTTTCTGTTTTAAAGCTCGGGTAATCTTATACGCCAACTTTAGCGATGGGTTGTATCTGCCAAATTCTAAAGACAAAATGGTTTGTCTAGTAACATTCACCATGGTTGCTAACTCTTGTTGTGTAATTTTATATTTCTTTCTCAACGAAGCGATCTTATTTTTCATTTTTTAATTTTTCATTTTAATAATACTTAAGCAAAATCTTATAGGAGATTGAGTATAATAAAACAATCCCACAGATAAAGTAACTCATAAAATACGAATATGAGAGAGTTATTGGTTTTATTCCATCAGCGATCATGATTATGAATGCGAATAAGATTATTCCGATGAAGGTTATTCGTGCTGCCTTTGTAGCTACAAATTGCATTCGTTCATCAACAACCCTTTTTTTGTTAAATATTAATTGTATCGTTGTAACAGCCAACATTATGATCCCTACATATATTAACCAGAAACCTACCGAAGAAAACCCCAAAAATTCGTTCCCAACATTTAAATAAGAGAGAAATACTCCAACAAGTATCACTACAGATGCAAAGCCGTATCTCCAAACAGAATCTTTTATGTTTCTATTTTGTTTCATTTTTTATTCCCTTCTAAAATCAGGTAAAAAATATATTACATCAATCATATTTAAACCTTTCGGATTTTGTAAAAAAGATATTACAAATAAACCACAATAATCCTGAAAAACAAATTCTTTCACTCTTTATTCGGAACAAGAAATAAAATTGAGTGTGACTTGTGAATTGAGCATTGTTTAATTACGAAAAAAACTTAAAAAACATAATTTTTGGTAAGGAAAGTATGAGTGTTGACGGAGCAAGCGTTTTTTTAAGTATTGGCATTATAATAATTCTATCATCAGCGCTTGCTTACATCTTTCGAAAATTAAAACAACCAACAATTATTGCGTATTTGCTTTCAGGCATCATATTTAAACTTGCCATCTCAAGATACCTTAATATTAATAGCAGTTTCGTAGAAGCATTATCGGAGTTAGGTGTTGCTTTTCTGTTATTTATTGTTGGTTTAGAGTTAAATCTCAGCAAGATAAAATCTGTTAAGAAAGTTGCGATTTTTGGGGGACTAATTTCAACCACACTATCTTTCTTGATAGGAATTAGTTTATTCTTAACTTGCTCTAAGGATTGGATTCAAATACTTTACTTTGGCATCATATTCTGCTTTTCTTCAACAATGGTTATTGTCAAACAGCTTTTTGATAAGAAAGAGATAGAAACTGTACATGCGCGCATTATCATTGGTATACTTTTACTTCAAGACATATTAGCAATATTCGGATTAACAGTTCTTGAGAACCCAAAAGGTTTATCCGTATCAGTATTTTTAATTCAATTGGCAAAGATTTTAGCATTGTTGGCGATTGTAATCTTCTTTTCAAAGAGAATTAATAAACATATATTCCACGACGCTGCGAGAAATCAAGAGTTGTTATTTGTAATTTCTTTGTCATATGCATTCCTTTTTGGTATCCTCGCTCTCAAAATTGGCGTCATCTTTAATTTTTTTGTGAAACTGTTAGGAATAAATCTAAGCGCATCATTATCAAAAGTGTTAATTTCAGGATTTTCTATATCCATAGGGTCATTCTTGGCTGGCGTTTCGTTAGCAAACCTGCCATATAATCTTGAGATTGCCAGCAAAATCAGACCTATTAGAGATTTCTTTTCAATTATATTTTTTGTTTCATTAGGTTTACAAATTGAAAGCATGTCTTTTACATATTTCAAGATTTTTTTAATAGCGTTCCTTGCAAGCTTAATAGGCAAGCCGATAATAAACACATTAACTACTAGTTTCTTTGGTTATAAAAGAAGAGTCTCCTTTCTTGTTGGAATAAACATGGTGCCTCTTTCAGAGTTTGGTCTGATTATTGCTTATTTAGGATATGCTGAAGGCTATTTAAGTTCGGAATTTATTTCAATGATAATCTTCCTAATGATTTCAACAGTGATTGCTTCGTCATACCTTAACATTAATGGTACAAAAATATTTTACAAGATAAAAAACAAAATCAGCTTTCTTGACTGGAGAAGTAAAAATGAAGAAAAAGAAGAGGATATAATCTCACAGGTTAACTTGAAAGACAATTTAATATTGTTGTGTGGTTACAATCGTACAGGATATAGTTTATTAAAACGAATTCTTGAGTTGAAAAGAGATGTGCTCGTAGTTGATTACAATCCTGAAGTTATTGACAGACTCAAAAAAATGCATGTTCCCTGTATTTACGGTGACATTTCTGAAGATGAAATTTTGGACAGCATTGATTTTAATAAAGTAAACATTATTATTTCAACCATTCCGGAAGTTGAAGATAACTTGTTATTGCTATCAAAAATCAAGACCAAGAACAAAAAAGCTTTAATATTTATGACAGCAAATCAGATTGATGACGCTTTAACTCTCTATGAACAAGGTGCAGATTACATCATCCTACCGCATTTCCTCGGAGGCGAACACGCATCCATTCTTCTCGAGAAGATTATTGAAGATCCAAATATAATTCTGACAAACAAACTGCAACATATCGATGAGTTGTCTAAGCGAAAAGAACTCGGACACGATAGGAATTAACAACATTTATCAAACCGCAAGTTGAGTCAACAATTGATTTTGAAAATTCTTTTAAATGAATTATCAATCTAACCTTTAAATGAACCTTTCGCAAAAAGCCGTAGATATTAGAATAGGGAAAAGGGGAATCAGCGAAGCTTTAATTAATGAAATCAAAGTCAGACTCAAAAAGAAGAAAATCGTAAAACTAAAATTTCTTGCCGCCTTCTTAAACTCAATTGATGGAAAGCGGAGGCAAATCATTGAAAAATCTTTAGAATTAATAACAAAATTCTCTAATTCACAGATCGTTGAAGTACGAGGCAATACGGCAGTGCTTCAACAAAAACTTAAAAATAAATAATTATATTTTTTGTTTCGGCAAAATAAAGGTTATCTCACAAAAATAAGGAAATGTTTATATAATTTAAGAATATCCGCGGAGATTATGAAATCAACAAAACAGAAGAATAATACTCAAGATTCAAATCCATATTTTAGAGTAAGATTGCCTACTGGCAAACAAGTCCTGGGAATTCTCGAATCCAGACTTGGAGGTTCGAGAAGCAGGGTTATTTGTTCAGATGGGAAGGTCAGAGTTTGCAGAATCCCTGGCAGATTAAAACGAGAGCTTTGGGTGAGGCCTAAAGACATTTTGATTATAGAACCGTGGGAATTTGGAGGAAATGAAAAGGGAGACATTCTTTATAAGTACAGAAAATCTGATGAGCAGTGGTTGCGCAGAAAAGGTTATCTAAATTTTGTGGATGAGTTAAACGAATTTTAATCTCTTTAAAAATGCCAAAAAATAAACAAGCCATTCCTGTATTGCCCATCAAAAAGCTCGTCAATGAAAAAGGTTTTAGAATCTCCAAAGAAGCCGCAGAGATGCTCTCCAACACAATTAATGAACTTGTTAAACAGATTATTAATGAGACGCTTGAACTAAAGGAAGTTGAAGGTAATAAAACGATTCACTCCAAAGACATAGAACTGGGGATAAAATTAATGAATTTGCTTGAAAATGAGTAATTACACATCAGTTGTTCTTAACATCATCTCTGAAGCGCAAATACTGCTAGAAGTATTGGACAGTAGACTAATAGAACTAAGCCGAAACAGATATTTGGAAAAAAAAGTTCTTGAAGCTGGTAAGGAACTAATTTTTGTTGTGAATAAATCAGACATGTCTTCAAAGCGTTTTATCGGGAAGCAATTAAAGGGATTAAAACCCTCGTTTATTGTCTCTGCGAAAACTGGGTACAATATGAGAAATCTCAAAAAGTTCATAATATCAAAAGCAGAAGAACTTATAAAAAAAAGAGGAGATAGGATTTTAATTGGCGTTTTTGGCCAACCAAACGTTGGCAAAAGTTCATTATTAAATTCCCTATCCCGTGGGGGCAAAGTATTAACTTCATCGATTTCTAACTTTACCAAAGGCAAACAATTGATTAAGATGAAAAAGAACATTTATTTGATAGATACTCCCGGAATAGTTAACATTAACAAAAACGATGAAGTGAGACAGGCAATATTGGGATCAAAAGATCCTAACAAACTAAAAGATATTGAAAGAGTTGCCCTACTTCTAATAGATAACATTAAAGAAATAATTGCTCAACATTATGATGTTGAGTATAATCAAGATTCTGAAACAATGTTAGAACATATCGGGCAAACTTTAAATTATAAATGCGCTGGCGGTGCCGTTGATACAAAAAGAAGTGCTAAAAAAATAATCTCAGATTGGCAAAAAGGTTTAATTAAAACAGGTTCTAACGAGCTTAAAAAAATCGCTAAAAAATTAAATTAACTAAAATTAAAATGATTTGGATCAAAGTGAGTGGTTCTAAAAACACAAACTTTATAAACGACAATAACTCCTGTTCAGTTGTCCTTTGCTATTTCAAAATGGCTACAAGGTGTGACTCATGAAATGCCGTAAAATAATAAAGTCTGTTGTTGTTTTAGTTGCTTTTATAATATTGCTTTTGGATATAAACGCAGCTTTGGATTTGAAAGCTAGCGAAAGCCCTGAAGAAGTGTGTCAATGTTTTTCAAGCGCCTATAAAATAACCTTAATAAATGATGATGTAGAAAGATCGTCGTTACACATATCTACTGATGACCCTGAGATTACAATCGCTCCCACAGAGTTAACGATCGATGGCAAAGACAGCAAAAGTATTTTGGTTTTCTTGACTCCTGCTTGTGATAAAAAACCTGGGGTGTATGATTTTAAACTTCAAATAAGTGATGATAAAAACAAGACTTATACTTTCAAGCAAGAATATCAATTAAAAGAATGCAGAAGTTTGGAATTAAAAACAAAGGACATAGAGGTCTGCGTCAATGAACCTGTTTCAGAATTCCTTGAGATAATCAATCGTGGAAGAGTAAAAGAAGATGTGCTGTTTGAAGTCTCAAAAGGGAAGATTGTCGAAAAAGAAATAGTTCTAAATCCTGAAGAAAAGAAGAATGTTGAATTTGAAGCTGATAAATTCACAAATCCTGGAGATTATTCTGTAAGAATCAACTATAAAACCAAAGACAATTATATCTCAGAACAAGATTCTTTCAAAATAAAAGTGGACCCGTGTTCCAGTTTTGAAGTAAATCTCACACCATCTCAAGAGGTTTGTTTAGGTGAAACTGCAAAATTGCTTTTAATTGTCAAGAATACCGGAAAAATTGATGAAGAATTCACACTCTCAAGTCAAGATTTAAACATTAATCAATCAAAAGTCAAAGTTGATGCCAGTAATTCAAAAATTATTAGTTTTAATGTAACTCCAACAGACCCTGGCGAAAAAGACATCATTATAAACATCGATTCTAAATACGGCGGAAGCAAAAAGCTTTATTCAAAAGTGAAAGCTACCAATTGTTGCGGGATTTCATTGATATCCAGTCCAACTCCAATTGAAATTTGTGCCGGCACAAAAGCAGAAATATCGGTATTGATGAGTGTTTTAAACAGCGGATTAAAATCACAATTTCAAATTGAAAGCGATTCCCCATGGTTAACACCAGAGATAAATAATATTATCCTAAATAAGAGTGAGGTTCAGCAATTTGTAGCTAAGGTTAAACCATTGGATAAAGAGGGAACGTATCGATCAATTATCAGGGCGAAGAATGATTTCTGTGAAGATAAAGCTTTCATCACCTTAAAAGTGAAGAATTGCTATGGATTGAATGCGTCTATTGAAAAAGAGGATTCCGAAGCTTGTTCGGATGAAGGATTTATTATTCCTCTAAAAATTAAAAATACTGGTGAAGCTGATTCAACATATAATATCAAAGTGCTTAATCCTAAAGAGTTAAGTAGTGAAACCGACAGTATTCACTTAAGTCAAGATCAGGAGGGTGATATTAATCTATTCCTCAACACCACAAATCTAACAGGCAATGTCAATTTAGAGATTGTCATATCTGATGACAAACATCCTGAAATCAAGCAAATCATCAAAAAGAGCATCAATGTGGAAAAATGTTATGATTTCGATATGAGCCTGGAAGACTTAGAAGCATGTAGCACACAGGATATTGAATTAACGGAGATTTTGACAAATCAGGGCACAAAAGAAGACGAATACGAGTTCGAGTATCTTTGTCCTTCATGGATCGAATTTAAAACCGACAAAGTTTTTCTTGAACCCCAAGAAAGTGCTAAGATAAAATTATATGGAAAAGTACCAGTTGAAGCGAATGGAAAAAAGAGTTTGTGTAGTATCATCGTAAGGTCAAAGAACACAAACAAAAGCAAGATTTTCAAATCCAATCTAAATATCAAAGACAATAACGAATGCTTCTGCACGCAAGCAGTATTGAATATGGACAAAATCAATATAGGTCTTGGAAAAAGTAAGATTGTTAATGTTGATATTGAGAATTGTGGAGTTCTAAATCAAACCTATAAATGCGAAGTTAGTGATGAACTCAAAGATTTTGCATACATTACGCCAGAGGAATTCAAACTAGAACCTAATGAAAAAGATAGATGTTACATAGGATTCATTCCAAAAACTCCAAGCGAAGATGAAATCAACGGCAACATAATCATATCAAACGGAATCTTTAATATCAAGAAGCCCATTAGTATTAAAATCGTTGGGTGAGCAAGGAAATGAAAACCAAAACTAAAAAGAAAGTCCTTAAAATGGCAGTTATTACTGGTGCGATTTTGATTTTTTTTGCACTCACTTATTTTTATTTGATGCCTCAATCCCAACAGCAGGAGAAACAAACAACAAACAACGAAATCAATATCATCAAAAACAGCAATATCTCAAAGAACAACTTAACGGAAATTCCATTAGAAACCACTCAAACGACGCAATCTGTTGAGTTTAGTAAGGAAATAACGATTGATTGCTTAATTGGTTCAGAGGATTTGTGTTATGCTGAAGGAGATACTGAAAAAGGGTGGATGGTTGGCGCTCTTGATAAAAAACTTGTGGACGAATTAAAAAAGAAATACAAAACTTCGGATGATGTGATTGAAATCGTGAATTTATCAATTATCAATAATAATGGCAACAAGCTGATAGTTGATAATGAAGATATCAAAGTCATTCAAAAGAGTATTCTAGAGTTCTCAGCAAAAATCAGAGAGAAAGGTCAAGACGAATTAAATACAAAAGTTGCAAAGTTTGAATTTATAACTTTGAAAAAGGAAAAAGGCAAATGGTTCTGGCAATATGCCGTATCAGAAATCGGGACAAATTTTCCTAATGGAGATAAGAGGGTGCTGCTAAATTTTAATTTGTCTGATTAAATTTAATTTTTACTTTAGTTTTCTATACTCACATTTAAACACAGATTTTTTAAATCAAAGCATTTTCACATCAGGAATATGAAGATAGTTGCATTTACAGACACTCATAATGAAATCAAATATTTGAATAGAGTTCTAAGACTTTCTAAAAAAGCCGATATTGTCCTGTTCTTAGGGGATTTATCTATTTTTAGAGAAATTGATGAAAGAATCATTAAGAAATTAAAACAGATTCCAAAATTGATTTTAATGATTCACGGCAATCACGATGATTTTGAGATGTTTAAAAAGATTGCTGCCTCTTCTCACAACATTGTTTTTATACACAAGAAGCTGTTTATATTTGAAGATATCTTATTCATAGGATTCGGCGGGGGCGGATTCTCGCTCAGAGAACCCAAGTTTGAGAGTTTTATACGAAAAAATAAAAAAGAAATAACAAAATTCAAGAAAATAGTTCTCATGACACACGCTCCGCCCAAGGATTCATGTCTGGACGAACTTGAAGGAGTGCATTTTGGAAATCAATCTTTTAAGTCTTTTTTAAAAAAATACTCTAACAAGAAAATACTTGCTCTCTCAGGACATTTTCATGAAAACGAAGGCAAATTATGTCAACACGGAAATATTACCTTTTGTAATCCCGGCCCAGCAGGGACCTTACTGGAATTTTAAGATAACTTGCTTCTGTTAAGCTGTTGTTACTTAAAAATAGTTTCTTGTCAGAGATTGATTTTTAAAATTAACTTTTTCTGCGCCCCGTATTTTAACTTAAAATTTAGACGAGTCTCAGTTTTTGAGACTACGAGTCTCAAAAAAGTATCAGTTTTTGCAGTGGAAATAAGGGGGTGTCGTATATGGGAATGGATTGGGTGGGTCTCAAATAAGTCTCAATTTAGTCTCAAATGAGTCTCAACAAAGATTAATCTCGACGGAACTCAGGAATCAAATCTTGTTTTCGAAAGCATAAAAAAGTATTTAAATCTTAAAAAGACCCACAAGGGTATGCCTTTGCAAGAACTGGATTTTGAGAGATTTAAGGAAACTGTAAAAAAAAGTTTTAACAGAGCAAAACGGGACATTCTTGAACAAAGCAAACGATTAAAGGAACTGGAAGTCAGAAATCTTGAACTTGGAGAATTGATGCAAGATATTCTCAAAGAGCTCCGAGAAATAAAAAATTATGTTTACAATACAGATAGGCCAAAATCTAAAAACAGTGAAAAAAAAGCGAACATATCAGCATATGACAAAATTCTTGCGCTGCTCGCTTTAGGTCCTATTTCTACTACGCAACTCAAGTCAATAATGGTTGATAAAGAACAATTATGTTCTAAAGCTACCTTCTATAGATACATTAAAAATCTCATAAACAAAGGCAAAGTTATATTTGTAAAAGAAGGCGATTCATCAGTATTAATGCTGTCTCAGAATCAGCACATTAATCCTTAGTTAAACTAAACGCATTTGGAACACATGAAATTCGTAAAAGTCGTAAAAAAAGAAAGGGATTGCGAAAAGGTTCTTATCAACAAAGGTGCATATCTAACGAAAACATGGTTGCTTGCGAAAGGGTTAATGTTCACTTTTAAAATTAAGTTTCCCTTAATCTTTGAATTTAAAAGTGAGCGGGTAATCTCATTACATATGGTTTTTGTCTTTTATCCAATAGATGTTATTTTCTTAAACTCTGAAAAAAAGATTGTTGATCTAAAAGAAAATTTCAAGCCATTTAGTTTTTACAATTCAAAAGCTAAGGCAAAATATGCCATAGAAGTTGGAAACGGCTCTATCAAAAAATACAATCTTCAAATAAATGATCTCTTGGATTTTAAAGAGTAATATTCCTCAATCAAAATTGTGTCCAAATTCTCCGGATTTTTTACTACATATAGAGTTCCTTTAGAAATCTCGATAAGCTTTTTTGCTATTTCAATTGTCTCAGTTGTCAAACCAACGCCAGCAATAGTTAAATGAATTTTTTTCTCCCGAGCAAGCGAGGCTGCATGCAAAGTTTGTTCTAAAGGTTCATTGCCTGAAGTAGGCATTGCATCAGTTATAACTATAAGATTCTTTGTAACATTCTTGTTAAAAAGCGGGATTGCTTTATGAATAGCCAAGGCTATATTTGTCATTCTTTTAGTTTGAATCTTGGAAATAATAGGAACAAGTTCTTTTAGGTTCCTTGTCGGCTTGAGCTTATTAATTACCTTATCTTGAAAGATAACTAAACCAACCAAATCGTGATTTTTTAAAGAAGCATATGATAAGATTAAAGCTGCTTTTTTGCTATTCGCTATTTTTTCCCCCTTCATGGAAGAAGAAGCGTCGATACAAAGGATAGTTTCAACTTTATTTTCATTAACGCGCTCATAAACTGAAAGGTCATCTATTAAAATCTGTTTATGATTCCGTGAAACTGCTTTTCTTACAGTGTTTCTAATAGCAATGTTTCTTAATGGCGCGTTTGCTGTAAATTTAATCACATCATCAGTTAAACCGTCTTTGGATTTAACTGAACCTTGTTTAAAAGAAAAGCTGTTCGATTTAATTTTCTCAAGCTCCTTAATTGCAATCTCAAAAATAGATATTTCATAAGCAAAGTCTGTTATATTAAAGTTGCCATCAACAAAGCCTTTTTTCTTTAATTCTCTTATTTTTTCAGACACCTGTTTTTTCAGCACTTTTTTAAACTCGGGTATCTTAAGGTTCTTTTCAATATAGTGTGGGTCAAAACCTGTCAGCAATTTAATAAAAGTGTCTCCATACAAATTCCGCGTGCTTCTAAAATTGTTAACGAGATTAAGGAACATTAAGTTTGGAACAAACAGAGAAATATTGTGATTGGCTGCCTCGTAGATTAACTTAGCATCATCACTTTTCTGGTCGTCAAATAATACATCCTTAGGCAGTTTATCTTCGACAGACTCGTTCTTGGATATAAAAGAATTAACAGTTTCTTCCTTCTCTTGCTTCTTTATTGCCTTTTTAGAATCTATGCTACGGATAATCACCGTGTGATTTTTTAAGGTTATCTATAAAAGATTTAAACTCCTTCTCCAAGAATTCTTCATTAGTCATTCTAAAGTCCAAACTTGGTTTTAATTTAATTCTATGAAGCAAAACAGAGTTTAAACTAGCAAAGATGTCGTCTATTGTAGGAACAGTTCTATGATTTAATAACGCATTTGCCTGAGTTCGTTCATATAAAGCTAAGCTGGCTCTTACAGAAGGTTTCTTTTCAAGGTTTTTATTGTTTCGCAAACTCCTTATAAATTCCACAATGATTCTAACAAATTCAACAGGTATCCCGATTAATCTTTTGCCTTTTGAAAGCACAATCTCCTTTTCAACTTCTAAATCTTCAGGGTAATCCACAGAGATTATATCAACTCTATCAAGGAAAACATCTGACAATGGTTCTGTGTTTTCATCGTCAGGATTCATAGTTGCAATCAATATAAAATCAGATTTTAAATCAAGTTCATAGCTTCCGATAGTGGCCTTCTTTTCTTCGAGAATTTGAAGCAGAGAATTTTGTAGTTTTGGTGGGCATCTGTTGAGCTCATCAAAAAACAAGATGCCTTTATTAGCCTTGAAAATTTTTCCGGGTTTGAATGCCTCCATAGAAAAAGCTCCATATTTCAATGCTTTCTGAGGATCAATGTCACCGATTAAATCCTCAAAAGTCAAATCTGGACTACCCTGAATTCTGACAAATCTTTCCTCAGGAATTAAAATTTTTTTTTTCATCTCCTTCCCAGAGCGGCAGATTGGACACCAGGGATCTTTAGGATCACAATTAAAGCCACAATCATTGACAGTAATTGGTTTTAGTAGTTTAGCAACATTTTTGGCCAAAGTCGTTTTACCAACTCCCGGCGGACCGACAAAAATAACGTGATGACCAGAGATTAAAGCGGATTTTAAACTCTCTTGCACATTCTCTTGACCTAAAAAATCGTCAAAAGTGATTCCTTCCAAAATCGCTTTTTTAATTTCTTCGAATATCATGAGAGGGATGTAAGCAAAGCTATTTAAAAAACTATTGTTAAAATAAAAGTTTAAAAGAAATTTGAGAGTTTAGTAATTAAAGTCAATAAATATTAATCAATAATTTTAATCAATGATTTAATAAATTCAAGAATTCCTTAACCCTGAACAAAATTTTAGTTTGTTATAAAAGTATCAGAAATCTATTTAAATGTCAAATTAACACCTGTTAATTAAAATGATGATATCTATAGATGTTGAATACTTGTATATTGCTCCAGCAATTAGAAAATATGTTGCACAAAAGCTTCTGGAACGGGGTTTTAAACAAAAGGAGGCGGCAAAGATTATGGGACTTACACCTCCTGCAATTAATCAATATCTTAAAAATAAACGAGCTTCAAAAGTGGTATTTAATAACGAGGAAAAGCAAGTGATAAATGAAGAAGTTCATAAACTCGTAAAAGGAGAGATAAATCTTCAGCGTTTAGTCAAACAGGTGATCAATAGATTTGAAGAAAACGGGAGCGTATGCAGGATACATGAATGCATTGAATCTGTAGATAGAAATTGTATCCAGTTAGGTTTTAAAGAACCAAATGAAAAAATTTAAATATGTTCTCATTTGATATTCCTGGTGTGAGCAAAGTGATACCTTTTTTTCAGATAAACGTATTTC
>CAYLQM010000001.1:0-80048 GCA_964386095.1 uncultured Methanosarcinales archaeon | reverse complement strand
CTAGGCCACGGGCCCATTTTTTTGAGAATTAACCCTATTTAAAAACATTTCGGAACCGTTAAAGAATCAAAATTGAGCTGCCCGTAAAAGAAGACAATCAAACATAAATGAGAAGAAACAGAAAAATGAAAAACAGCAAATAATCCAATAGGGAATTTGTTTTTATAGGCCCTTTAAATCTAAACTTAAACGGGTATAAAACACCCACGCCCGCTTTTGTTAATGAATCTAATACGATATGGCTTACGCTGCCTATCAAAAAAATTTCAAAATAAACCTTGCCAGCAAATTTAAAAATCAAATAACCAACTGGCAGGATTAGTATTAGGGAATGGAATAATTGCCTGTGTTTTGTGCCCAATTTAAAGAATCTGCCTATCAAAGAATTCTTGTTGTCAATATCTGGAAAAAGTGCTGAAAAGAACAACATTAAAGTTTGAACTACAGTTAATTCATTAAAAAAGAATCTCGCAACAAGAAATGCAAAAGCCATATGAGTTAGCCAAATCATTTCATTCACTCAACTTGATTATTCGATATAAAATCGCACTCTGCGAAGATATTTAAAGATATTGCATTGTCTTTTAATCATTCAAAAATAATCATTTAGAAAAACTGTTTAAAAATAAAAAGCATTAAAATTATATCTCCTCCTCATCAGGACTTGGGTTTGAATCAACTAGGTTGACTACAAATTCCAACCTGTCAAACATCTCATTTTTATTCGTTCTACCAACAACCTTTATGATTTTGCCTAATAACTGAGTTTTTATCTCAGAGAATTTCTCAGGATTGTCCTTAAGCTCCAAAAGTGCTTCATCGTTCAAATCAAGCAATCTTTTTATTTGATTGTTGAAGAAAACTGCCCTAATAGTGTCGGTACTGTCATCGAGAATTAGATTCAAAACTGCTCTGAAAACCGGTTTGACTTCACCGTGTTCATCGCAAACAAAAGCTTCCCCGACTTGTTTGACTCTTTTATTGCATTTGGGACAAACCTCAAAAAAATGGATATCAAAAACGCTAACAATGGTAGCCAAAAGCTCAGCGTTGGAATCATCTTCACTTAAATTTCTGATTTCCTTCCTCTCGGGCTTATTATAATTGTTGGCATCTGCACTTACATTAACTTCAACACCATCAGGATTTATAATTAATTGACTGTTTGAATTCAATTGCAATTCAATGTTTCCGGAAACTTTGTTTTTTCGCGCATAGGCGTTTTTTATTTCTAAAATATCACCCTCATTAAGTTTCTCAAACTCAGAAATATGATCGTTCCAGAACACAACTCTCACCATTCCAGTTTGATCTGCAAGAATTAAGGCACCAACCTTGCCTTCAGAACCGTCGTTTCTGCTAAAAGATTTAACCTCGAACTTTCTGATAACCTTTCCAACAACACAAACATTTCTTAACCCCTCAACAATATTCTTGATTTCAAGCTGTGTTGCCTCAGCAATTTTTTCAATGATTTGCACCCCGATTTCATTAGCAACGATATGAGCTGCGCCTTCACGGCTTACCAATCCAGAAAGTTTTTCTATCTTTTCATTTATTTTCTTTTCAATCTCTTCTTTAGACAAACCAGATTTCTCTTGGATTATTGAAACAAGTTCTTCGTATGATTTGTTAAACATTTTGCCAACTCTCAAACAGGTTATAAAACAAAAAATCAAAAACTTATTCTTTTAATTTGTCATTCCACTTTCCCTGTCTAACTTCTTCAATTATCTCTGTAGCTCTTTTTCCTTCCACAAAAATCCCCATTGAAACGCAAGTGCCAAGTACTTGCATAACAGCGCCCTTGAAATCCTTGGATTCCAGGTCATCACGCTTCATTCTTGTAACCTTAACAATCTGATCAAAAGTCATATCAGCAGCCTTTTCTTTGGGATTAGTTGCTCCTTTGGCAATACCTGCTTCTTTCTTAAGCAGAGCTGAAGTAGGAGGTGTACCAATTGTGATAGTAAATTCTTTGGTTTCAGTATCAACTTCAACGGTGACCGGAACCTGCATTCCCTTATAATCAGCCGTTTTTTTGTTAATCTCAGCAACAACTTGACCAATATTCACCCCTAAAGGACCTAAAGCTGGACCCAAAGGTGGTGCAGCTGTAGCTTTACCGCCCTCAATCAAAACATCAACCTTTTCTTTTGCCATCTTCAACCTCCTTATTCTTCTCTTCTGACTACCTTAACATTATCTACTTTTAGAGTTATGGGGATGGGAACAGCAGCATTAATCAACTCAACCACCACATCCTCTTTATTTAAATCAGTCCGGATAACCTTCGCCTGCTCCCGTTGGAATGGTCCTGATATAATCTCCACTATGTCTCCAATCTTGATATTAACTTCCTGTTTCTTTTCTATTTGGACCATGTGTTCAATTTCATCAAAGCGGATAGGCATTGGAATGATTCCCTTGGCATAAGGAACTCCCCTAACTGCTTCCTCAGCAGCTTCCAAAGAGCCCGCTTCAATGAATATGTATCCTTTCATGCCGTTTGGATGTATCAAAGAATAAACATCATAACCTTTTTTTTTTACGATTTCGCTGGCGAACCCAACAACCTGTTCTTCTCTGCCGGCTGTAGTTCTAACCGAAAAAATCTTTGGTCCCGCATCTTTTGTTTCAGTTTTTATTTCACTATTTGACTGTTCTTCCATAAACAACACCCTCTTAAACTCATAAACTCAATAAACTTAAAAGAGATAATAATTTATTAGGTATATAACAAACCCAATAGCCCCCATAATCAAAATGCCTAATCCTGAAATCAAAGAGATTCTATAAAATTCATCTTTTGTGGGCCTTTTTGTTAACCTTAAGGTTATTTTGCACTGATTCAAAAAAGACTTGAGTTTGGCTATAATTTTCATACTGCTTACGGGTGATTTAAATCCTTTATAAATATTTTCTTTGAATTTTTGCAGATGTATTTAAAGAATGAAAATTGCTATAAATTTCCTTCAAATTGATGATAAAGCGTTAGGAGTCTTTTTAAATTGTCTTTGTTGCTGTAAGTCTCAAGTTTCCATCTCGTTTCCATTAGTATCGAATAATAAGGTTGAATCAGCTCGTTTTCAACATAAGAAACATCTATATTATTTTCCCTAAAAAATCGTTCAAATCTCTTAAGGGAATGCCTGTTGAATTTTATTATTTCATCAATATCCTTTTCAGAATAAATTACCTTCTCATCTTCGAATGGATCTCTTAAATTTTGGGTCTTTCTGTATTTGCTTTGCCATAGAAAACTATTGACAAAAAGATCCCCGTGATTAACATACTCTTTGAACTTTTTTCGAGGCAGTAAATAAACGGAATAAAAGTCATCAAAAAACATGCTCTCTTTGCAACTATTTGAATAATCTACTAACAAGTATTTCACTTGCGTAGGCATATCCTTAAAAATAACCCTCGCACCAATATTATTAACATTTAATTTCTTTAAAAGAGGCTCCTCTTTAAGAAGATATTCAAGCAGATAATCAGCATTATCTTGAGATACCTCCAAACCAAATTTCATCATTGAGAGGATATTATATTTTTCATACAACTTAGCATTATAAACTAATTGAGTTTTGAAAGTATTTAAAATGTGATTAGCACTTTCACCTTTTTTAAGAAAATTTTCTAATTCTTCCTTTTGAAATCTCAAACTGGTTGTTCTTAATCTTTCTGAATCAAAAGTCTGGTTCAAATGAATTAGCACCCATGAAAAAAAGTCATCTTTTTCAGTCTCCGATAAATTTTGCAGATGCTCTGTAGGAAGGTGATCTTCAAAAAGAGGATAATAAAACTGAACATGCTCTAAGATGCCCCTTAAAAAATCAAATAGCAGAGTGTCTGAGGTTTTGTCTAAAAGCACAAGTCTATCAATTGGAGAATAAAAATAATTAAATGATGATGTACCGGCATCGCCGTCAAACCTCAACAAATAATTTATAAAATTCTCAGGATTGTTGAAAAAAGCACAAAAATCAAAATACATTTCAATGATTCTTCCCTCAAGCGGGCTATAATTTGTTAAATTGCCAAAAAAGTCATCAATTATACGATGGGTGCCGGACCTGGCGCTCGGTTGCATAATGAATTCCTCAATTCTGCTTAACTCTTGAATTAAATCAGGCAATTCTGATTTGAAATCCGATAAAAGCAAAGAATACTGTAAACTTGTGTTGAGAAATTCTTCTTTGTTTTCAAAGACTGAATAACGCAAAAAAGGTATGCTTTTGGTAATCTCACCTAATACTCTCTCATAGATAAATCCCAAGTCATACATAACATTATCGCCGTTCTCATAAAAATTACTTTCATCAAACAGGTTTTCGTCAAGCATAGTTTAGTGGAAGGTTTAGATATTTATAAATTTGATTAAAAGCAACACTGAAAAGTGGTATCGTTGTGGTTAATTTAATTACATCATACTCAACACTTTTAGTTGAGAAGATTCTTTAACCAAATTGAATGAAAATTTGACGGATCTTATAAAATTCATGAGAATATGAACCCGACAATACACAACTCAAAAATAAATAATTGTTGTTTTCACTTTATAATGATTAAACAACGAAACATTTAAATATGAGTTTAATCTAACACAGGATAATCCTTATTTGTGAGGGGTAAAAAATGAAGAAAGAACTATTTGTAATTTTAGGGGTTTTGATGTTGTTAGTGGGATTTGTTAGTGCTGATGTTGCCGATTTAAGTATTGAAGAAGTACAAGTAAATGGGGTTACTCTAAATCCAAATGATTTAACTAAACTTTCTGTTGAAAGGGGTGAACATCTTAATTTAAGAGTAACCTTGGCAAGTATTGCAGATACCGAGAATGTAATTCTAAGAGCGTTCATAGACGGTTATGAACACAGCGACTATGAGGATATTAGTGACAAGACAGACATCTTTGATGTAAAGGCAAATGTAAGATATGTTAAGAGGTTATCTTTAAAGTTGCCTGAAGACCTTGACAAAGACGTTTACACAATTAAGATACTAGTATCAGACAGATACGGAGAAATCAAGGAGTATTATTATAACATCCAAGTAGATTCTCCAAGACATGCTGTTACAATTAAAGATGTTGTATTGAACCCAGAGAACTATATTAAAGCAGGGAGTTATTTGACAGCTTTTGTAAGAGTTAAGAATATTGGAGAGAAAACTGAAGACAGCGTTAAGGTAACTGTTTCAGTGCCTCAGCTGGGCATATCAAGTTCTGATTTCATAGATGAGATTGACCCGGAAGATGCAGTTTCAACTGAAGAAATTGCCTTAAAAATCCCAGAGTGTACCAAGGAAGGAGAATATGAATTGGTCATTAAGGCAGAATATAACGACGGTTATGACGAAATAACCACGCAGAAATACATCAAAGTGCTGGAATCAGAGTACTGTCCTGAATTCCAGGAAGCTGAAGCTGGCAAACTTTTGGTAACCATTCCAACAACGGTTGCAAATGTTGAAGAAGGAGGCAAAGCTGAATTTTTAATCACGATAGCAAACACAGGCAAAGATGCTAAAGACTTGATGTTATACACTGACAATGTTGATTGGGCAAATGTAGAGTTAAGCGAGAATGCGGTTGTAATTAATGGTGAAGATGTAAAGATTATCAAACTGTATGTCACACCTAAAGAAGACGAAACTGGAGCAAAATCATTGAACTTGAACATAAAATCAGGAGATAAAGTAATTAAGAGCGTCCCATTCACAGTGAACGTTGAAGAAAAGGGAGGAGTTGCATTTGATGTTAGCAAAATAAAGATTGCTTTAGAGATTGGAATTGTCATCTTAGTCATTATATTGGTAGTAGTGGTATTATTGGTTGCTTTGAGAAAAGGACCTAAGAGCACAGAGAAGAACGAAGAAGGTTCTTACTATTAAGAACTTTTTTATTTTTTAATACTATTTCTTTTTAATTTCATTATTCTAATCTTTTTAAAAGTGATTATGTAAATGCTGGAGAATTAAAATCATTTCCAAAAATAATTACCATAAGTGATGGACGTTCTTTTGAAAGCATTGACGAAGAAGTTGAAGATGCATATTATTGGTCAAAAATCGAAAACATTTCAAAAGAAGGGAGGGCTCTCCATCGTACATTATGGAACAAATGGAACTATCTTGTAAGAAAGTATGGAATTGAAATCAACGAAAATTGAAATGAAATTATAAAGCACAACTTTCAAAAGGTTAAATTTAAATATTAAACCTAAAAATACTTCCTTTAAGAAGGTGAATTCACAATGGCAATACACACGGTATATTTTAGAAGACTTCTCTGTGAAAGAAAAGGAACTAATGCAAAAAGCATAAGTGCTAAAACCAATGTAAAGCTTATGGAATTGGAAAAGGAGAGCAACAATACGGTAAAGGTTAAATTCATTTATCAAACCCAATATGAACCGGACTTTGGACTTATAGAAATTGCCGGTGACTTATATTATTCAAGCGAGAAGGAAGAGATAAAGAATCTTGTCGAGAAATGGGACAAAGACAAGAAGATTGAGAATGAGGCTTCATTAAAAATGTTAAACTACATCTTTTCAAAATGCAGCGTTGAAGCAGCAATTCTTGCCAAAGAGACAAACTTGCCAGTACCGTTCAACTTGCCAAAGTTCAGAAAGAAAGAGGAGTAGGCTTGATTTCTCAATTTTTTTCTTACATTTTTGATATTTTATTTTATTAAAACTTTTTTTAAGTGTAAAAATAAATTTATAAATAAAAAAGACAAAGATTATTAACAATGATTAACTCAGTTTATAATTATTTAAAACGCATAAAATTCGATAAACAGGAAACTTTTCAATTATTAGCCGTGATTCTTATTGTGGGCTTTGTTCTGGGTTTGGATGACGGGCGGGCAACTTCCCAACTTGATGTAATCTGGTTAAAGAATTTCGTTGCATCAATGCTTGCAAGTGCCCTTATATTCTTTGTTTTTGTGATTTTTGTAAAAATAGTTTCATATTGGCGGGGTTACTACGCAAAATATGTGTGGAATCCTTTACCCTTATTATTCACGATTTTACTTTCATTTTTAACATTTGGGAAACTTATCTTCTTCCTTCCTGGTGGATTTGATTTTAGAATAGTTCAACACAGAAGACTCGGAAAATTCAGGCACGGCCCCTTGCTTATTGAGAAAGCTATGATTAGTTTTTTCAGCATAATCTTTGTCTTAGTAATTGCTATGGCATCTAAATCCTTTGCGGATTCCAGTTTGCTTGCGTCAAACCTATTAAGTTTCTCGTTGTACTTTTCTTTGTATGCGATTTTACCTCTGCCATTAAAAAATCCAGGGTTGGATATTCTGACATATTCCGTCCATTTTTATATCTTTTCTTTATTGTTTGTATTCATTACAGCAACACTGCTTTACTTCCTTGAACCTGTTTGGGCTGTTCTGATCGGAGTAATAGCAACATTTGTTGCATTCAATAAGCTGAAGGATAGATTATAAACAGTTTATTTCGTGTTTTTTGAATTTTTGCTGTTAGTAAGGCTTATAGCCATACTTTTTATCTACATTTGCTATCTTCTGTTTTTATTAAAAAACTTTAAAAAGATTTGAATCACCATCCACAATTATGGCGCTTTTTGATGACATCCTGCATGCAGATGAAACTTTGTTTAAAAATGCTATAGCTCTGGATTTTGATTACATACCTAAGAGAATCCCTTTCAGGGAGAATGAACAAAAAATCATTGTAAATAATATAAAACCTTTATTCTTAAAACGAAACGGAAGGAATGTCTTTATCTACGGTTTTCCGGGCATAGGCAAAACTGTTGCTGTAAAAAAAGTTTTGGAAGAGCTTGAAGAGAAAACTGATGAGATAATACCAATTTATATAAACTGTTGGCAGAAAAACACAACTTACAAAATCTTCTTGGAAATATGCAATCAATTGGATTACAAGTTCACTCACAACAAAAACAGTGAAGACCTGTTTTCCGTTATTAAAAAAATTCTAAATCAGAAAGCAGCTGTTTTCGTATTTGACGAGATTGACAGGGCAGAGGATGCGGATTTTCTTTACTCCCTTCTTGAAGAAATATTTCTAAAAGTTGTCATTTTAATTACAAATTTTTCTGAAACTATTGTTAACTTTGATTCCCGAATAAAATCAAGGCTGTTGCCTGAAATCGTTGAATTCAGACCATATTCTTTAAGAGAAACATTTGAGATACTCAATGAAAGAGTGAATTATGCTTTTTATCCAGGAGTTGTAGACGATAAAATTATTCATAAAATCGCGGAAATTGCTTATCAGGTTAAAGATGTGCGAACAGGGCTGTTCCTTTTAAGAGAATCAGGAAACTTTGCAGAGGCTCGTTCCTCAAGAAAAATTGAATTGATTGATTTCCAAAAGGCTGCCGATAAACTTTCAGAGTTCTCGATCAAAAGCAAGGAAAGTTTATCTAAAGAGGAGAAATTAATATTTGATATCATAAAGGAAATGCCCGAATCAAAAATTGGAGATTTGTACAAAGAGTATGTTAAACGGGGAGGAAAAGGCGTTTACAAAACCTTCCAGAGAAAAATAAACAAACTTGAAAAGAACAATTTTATTACCGTTGACAAGATTGAAGGTGGCAAGGAGGGAAAAACCAGCATAATCAAAGCCAATGAAGTTGACAAGAAGTTGACCGATTTCAGATGATTTCAAAGTTTTAAAAACTCGAATCCATTGGCAATTTCAATCCTTCTAGATTGTAATCAAAAAGCTTATAAAACTTCTCTTCTCAAGATTCAGAATTAAAGAGAAGAAGTGAAAACCATGAAAACAAAAGATTCAATTTTAAAAACATTCATTAACGGCAGTTTAATGGGTATCGCTGACGCAATCCCTGGCGTATCTGGCGCTACGATCGCTCTTATCTTGGGGATTTACGAACAATTAATTCACTCAATTTCATTCTTCTTTTCCAATCTAACTCATCCCGCAAAACTGCTGAAGAGCAAAGAACTGCGATTTTTGTTCAACCTGTATCTGGGCGTATTTGTTATGCTATATCTCTTCTTAAAAATCATTGAAAATCTGCTTAAAAACAACGAAATTCAACTGTTCTCCTACTTTGTTGGCTTAATTGTTGCAAGTATAATCTTTTTATTTAAACAGAACAAAAAAATCGTCTTGAAAAAGGTCCCCATGCTAATTATTGGTTTCTTGACAGGAATTCTTGTTTTATCATTCAACGCAGTTACTGAAAATCATTCGCTTGCAATGAATTTTATTTCCGGGACAGCGGCAATATCGGCAATGATTCTTCCGGGAATCTCTGGAGCCTATGTACTTTTAATGCTGAATCAATATGCTTTCATAGCTCACGCTATTGTCAATCTGAACATTCCAGTCCTCTCAGTTTTTGTTTTAGGCATTCTAATCGGAATTTTTTTCATGTCAAAGACTTTAAGCTGGTTGTTAAAAAGGCATCATGATTCCACAATGGCATTCTTAATTGGACTTATGACAGGGGGACTTAAAACGCCAATACAAAGAGTGAATGGCAACATTGTCAGCTTAATTGTGTTTGGAGCTCTTGGCGCTATCACGGTTTTTTTAATAACCGTATTGCAACAGAAATCTGCTAAAGAAAAAAGTTAAGTATTTAAATTATGTTTCCTTCCATGATTAGATGAAATCATTGAATGTTTTCTACGACCTGGATGACACATTAGTAGAGTCTTTAGATTTGTTTTTCTTTGTAGACAACCTTTTGGCAGTCTCATACTTGAAGAAGATTAACCATTGTGACAAAAAAATCGACTTTGGGAAGATTTTATCTGATTTGCAGACCTATTCCCACTTAAACGATGCAATTTCGGAATCAATAAAAGTATTGCCGGATGACATTAAATGGGAATTGAACAGGTTTAAAGAATGTATTCGAAAAACAGATGATAAAATTATGGAAATGTGGCCAAAAGAGGGCAAGAATCCGTTCTCTCCTCAGGGTCTTGAGGCAGCTCTTGATGAAGTCGTTAATGGTTACAACCTGAATCTGACGAAAAAGGATATTGAAATCGCTTCAAAAATCCCTTTCCATTATCAATTAAAAAAGAAATATCCTTTACACTCCATTAAAGCTTTCATTAAAGAAGATTTGGAATTTGATGTTAACTTGTTTGTTTTGTCCAAAGGAAGTTTCTCTGAACAAGTCAAAAAGATTGAATATCTTGGGTTAAAAAATATCATTCCTTCAGAAAACCTCTATATCTCATTTGAGAAAAATGCAGATACTATTAAAGAAATCATCTGGGAGAGAAAGCTGAACAATGTTTTGGTAATTGGAAACTCGCTTAAAGATGATATATTTCCTGCTTTAGAATTAGAGCATCTCGGAGTCAAGTCTTTATGGGTTAAACACAACGATTATTTCAGCAAGGATGTTGACTTTGGAGACAAAAAAATAGAACTGTTCAATAAAACTTCAGTAACAAAATATATCAAAGAAAATCTTTACGATTAACTGGATTATAAGCTAATATCAAAAACTTTATATTAAAAAATCATCTGGACAAGAAAATGAAAGTTTACTTTGACAAAGTTAAAGAAACCGTGAAAAAAGCATTGCCTGAAATCTCTGACATCAGCATTAATTTAGAAACGCCCAGGGAATTAAGCTTTGGGGATATAGCTTTACCATGCTTTCAATTTTCAAAGCTGCTTAAAAAGGCGCCAAGTATTATTGCGCGGGACATTGCTTCCAAAATTAAACCCGCCGGGATCATAAGCAAGATTGAAGCTGTCGGTCCTTATGTTAATTTCTATCTCGATAAATCAAAAGTTGTGCAGTACCTTCTAAATCAAATACTAAAAGGCGAACTCATCCCAAAAATCCAATCCGAAAGCATTATGATTGAATTCTTAAACCCGAATCTTAACAAACCTCTGCATATAGGCCATATTAGAAACGGTTGCCTTGGAGAAAGCGTATCAAGAATCCTTGAAACCCTCGGAAACAGGGTAATTAGAACAAATCTTTACAACGACAGAGGAATGGGGGTTTCTGAAACAATTTATGCTTATCTGTATTTGTCAGATAAAAAAGAACCTGATAAAAAACCTGACCATTTCGTAGGAGAGCTTTATGTGCTTTTCCAGAAGAAAAAGAAAGAAGCTCCAGATATTGAAAAGCGCGCAAGGGAAATCCTGCGAAAGTATGAGGAGAATGATTCGCAAATCATTGCTGTCTGGAAAAAGATAAAGAATTGGGTAATTCAGGGTTACAATGAAACTTACAAGAAGTTTGGTTATCACTTCGATGCAATTTATTATGAATCCGAGATTTATAAACAGGGGAAAAATATTGTTCTTGATGCCTTGAAAAAAGGAATCTTTTTTGAAGAAGATGGTGCTGTTATCGCACCTTTAGAAAAGCACGGATTGCCTAACAAGGTTGTGCTGAAAAGCGATGGCACAACACTCTATATAACCCAAGATATCTATCTGGCAAAAAGAAAATTCGAGGACTTTAATTTGGATAAGTCCATTTACGTTGTAGCTTCTGAGCAAAACCTTCATTTTGCTCAACTTTTTAGAATCTGCGATATGCTCGGCATAGCACAAACTGACAGGATGCATCATTTAAGTTATGGTATGGTCCTGTTACCTAACGGCAAGATGAAATCAAGGGAAGGCAAGATTATAGACGCCGATGATTTCTTTGATGAAATCAAGCAACTCGCCCTAGAAGAACTCTTAAAAAGAGGCAGGGATGATGAGAAGCTTGCAGAGAAAATCGCGCTTTCGGCCATAAATTTCCATATGCTCAAAATAGACCCCAAGAAAGATTTTGTATTTGACCCCCAGGAATCGCTCTCTTTTGATGGCCAGAGCGGAGTTTATATTCAATACACGCACGCAAGAATTGCCAGTTTAATCAGAAAATATAAGAAGTCAATTGGAAAATTAAATTTTAAGGGGCTCGTTGTTAAAGACTTGACCTCAAAAGAAAATGAGATGATTTCATTATTAGCGCAATTCCCTCTGATTGTAATGAACAGTGCTGATCAAATGAAACCCAATATCATTGCTAATTATCTCATAAGATTAGCTGAAGCATTTAATAGTTACTATCACAGCACGCCAATCATCAACTCTGAAAACAGAGAAACAAGGATTGCGTTAGCATTTTTAGTTAAAAGCATGCTTGGAAAAGGGCTCGAACTGCTGAATATCCAACCACTCGAAGAGATTTAAAGTGGCAAAATTAACAGAAACATTTTTTAACTTAAAGAATCCTAAAATAAATCATGGGCAGAATTATAAAATTCTTTGTTGACTTGCTATTAATCGCGGCTTGTTTTGCTATAGTTAACCAATTCATAGATCTGTCTTTTCTTAATCTTCCCTATACCCAAATTCCTGTTAAAGAAAAAACCAGCGAATTCCTTTTATATGTTCTTATAGGCATTCTCATTGCTGATGTGCTCTTTAACGGTCTTTTCGGCATTAATATAGTATTACTAATTGTGCTCATTCTCATATTTAGAAATTGGTTAATCGGTTTCTTAACAGTCTTAGTTTATAGGATAATTCGTACGCTTGCCAGATGACACTACTCCAAAATGAAAAAATTTAAATAGTTGTTGGATGTTTATTCTTAAAAATGAAACGAAAAACCTTCCTCTGGCAAGTACTATTCTCTTTAGTTTTTTTGGGATTAATAATTAAAGCTTTGTTTAATACACCTCTCTTTTTTGAGATTTCACTATTAGCTGTGTTTTCGTTGGGCGTTTTAGCTTTCAGCAAGCAAAGAGATAATCTAATATTAATTCACAATGCTTTAAATCTTCTGCTAATTACAATAGTTTTCTTAACAGGCATTAGAGGAGTAGACACCACCCTTGCTTTTTTGGTAAGCGTCGTGGGCCTAATATTCACCTCAATAAGTTTAGAACTAGAAGAACGCGAGAAAAGGTTAGGTAAGTTAGGCAGTCGTTACATCGAGAATCTGCAAAAAAAGGAAATTAACGACAAAAAATCTGAACAAGTTAAAAAGAACGAATTTAAAAGTAGCAAGAAAAAGCAAAAAACAAAAAAAAACATTGAGAAGAAGTCTGAGCATAAACCGGTAAGATATGTTGCAGGAAAGTTCTCAAACCAGTATCATGTGGAAAGTTGTCCTGTTGCTAAGAGACTTATCAAGAAAAGATATTATGAATCCAAGGATAGAGCTGAATTTGCCGGTTTAAAACCCCACAATTGCGTAAAGTGAATTTATTCTTATTCTTCTTTTTTATCAAATTTTTTAATTTTATTTCTTAATTCGCGAATTAAACCTTGAAGCTCTAAGTTTCTCTCTTCAATTCTTAAAGAAAGCTTTGTCAGGAGCTGGTTCTTTTTCATCAATTCTTGAATTCTTTCATCCTTTTCGACAAGAGCATCTTCAAGCGTCTTTATTCTCATCTTCAATTCTTTAATGCTCTCTCTTTTGTGATGACTATCAGCCATAAAAGTATTTTAAAACTGATTTAATAAAAAGGTTTCTAAAACAATTCCGATAGGAATATTTCTAACAATAAGTTATAAATAATTGCGCATAAATATTTCGATTTTAAAAGATGCAATGAGATAAGATATCTCTTGAGCTTTAATGCGAGGTGATTTTATGAAAAGGTTAATTACTTCTGAGAGCGTTGGTGCAGGCCATCCTGATAAAGTTTGTGATCAGATTTCAGATGCAGTTCTGGATGCTTTTCTTGAGAAAGACCCCGAATCAAGAGTGGCTGTGGAAGCATTGGCAACCAAAGGATACATTATAATTGCGGGCGAAATCAAGA
Organism: uncultured Methanosarcinales archaeon; assembly: GCA_964386095.1. Classification (GTDB taxonomy): domain Archaea; phylum Nanobdellota; class Nanobdellia; order Woesearchaeales; family JASKKU01; genus JASKKU01. The sequence goes on along the minus strand of CAYLQM010000001.1, from coordinate 66,241 downwards.
GCAAGGCCCAGGTAAATATCGACAAAGTTGCAAGAGAAACCATAAAAGAAATTGGTTATAATGATGTTAAATGGGGGCTTGATTACAATAGTTGCGGGATTCTCGTTTCAGTTCAACCCCAAAGCCCAGACATTGCTCGCGGAGTTGACGAAAACGAAAATCACGAACAGGGCGCTGGAGATCAAGGAATGATGTTCGGTTATGCTACAAATGAAACTAAAGAGCTTATGCCTTTACCTATTATGTTGGCTCATAAATTAACCCAGAAGTTAAAAGAAGTGAGAGAATTAGGAATCTTAAAATATTTAGGACCAGACTGCAAAAGTCAAGTTACTGTGGAATATGTTGATGAAAAGCCCTGCAAAGTCAAAACTGTTGTTATCGCAACCCAACATAACGAAAACATAAAGCACGCAAAATTGCAGGAAGATATAAAAACCCATGTAATCAAACCCGTTCTTAAAAGATACTTAAAAGAAGACACCCAAACATATATAAATTCTACCGGTAGGTTCGTTTTAGGCGGTCCTGCTGCTGATACTGGCTTAACTGGAAGAAAAATCATTGTTGACACCTATGGAGGCTTGGGCAGGCACGGCGGTGGCGCTTTTTCAGGAAAAGACCCCAGCAAAGTTGATAGAAGCGGAGCTTATATGACAAGATACATCGCCAAAAACATAGTTGCAGCGGGTCTTGCTGAGAAATGCGAGGTTCAGTTGGCTTATGCTATTGGTATTGCGCAACCCGTAGGGATTTACATTGACACTTTTGGCACTGGTAAAATCAATGAACAAAAACTTGCTTATTTAGTTAGAACCCTGTTTCCATTAACACCTAAAGGTATAATTGCCCATTTAAATCTTAAAAGACCAATTTACAAGAAAACAGCTGCATTTGGTCATTTTGGCAGGGAAGAACCTGAATTTACCTGGGAAAAAACCGACCTTGCCAAGGTCCTAAAAGAAAGGGCCAAAATTTGAAAATAAATAATTATTCTTTTTTATTTCCAAATCTTTCTTTAAACAATTTCATTCCGTGTTCAATGCTTTTATAAGCCTCTTCCCTATTAAGCAACCTCTCAACTTTCACAGTTTTTTTTTGCAGCTGTTTATATATCTCAAAAAAATTCGTTATCTCTTCCAAGATATGAGGCGATAATTCATCAATATCTTTAATATTCTCAAAGAAAGGATCACCTACAGGAACAGCAATTATTTTGTCGTCTCTCTCAGAGTCGTCAATTAAATTCATTACCCCAATAGGTCTAACCTCCATAATTACTAAAGGATGGGACGGAAATCTCGTTATAATTAACACATCCAAGGGGTCACCATCTTCCCACAGTGTTTGAGGAATAAAACCATAATCGCCAGGGTAAGAAACCGAGCTATAAACTACCCTATCCAAGCGGATTAAACTTGTTTTTTTATCAAACTCATATTTGTTCCTTGAGCCCATTGGTATCTCAACTATTGCATTAACAATTTCTGGAACTTTTCTTCCGGTTTCAATATCCTTCCAGGGGTCCATATCAATCACCTCCATCAAAGCATTTCAAAACAGAAAGTGTTTTAAAGATTTCTTTAATTTTATTAATTTCTTTGATTTTACTATCTTTGATTTTATTAAATTATGCAAAATTTACGGAATGCCACACAAACGCCACACAAACTCAATTTTTAATTGGTCATTTTTTCAAAGTTATTGTTATCAATTAATAGATAAACATATAAATCAGAATTTGTCCATAACTTTTGAAAATGGACCTTGAATCAAAATACAATTTAGTCACCCGAAATCTGCAGGAGGTTATAACCGAAGACGAACTCAAGGAACTTTTAAAAACAAAGCAAACTCCATCACTTTATTGGGGGACCATGCCTACGGGCAGCATTTCGGTAGCTTACTTCTTTCCCATGTTGAAGATTGCAGATTTCTTAAAAGCCGGCTTTAAAGTAAAAATTCTACTTGCAGACTTGCATGCTGCTCTAGATGGCGTGCCGTGGAATTTACTTGAAAAGAGAACAGAATACTACAAAAAAGCCATAATCCAAATACTTAACACCATCAAAGTTGACATAACTAAGTTGGAATTTGTAAAGGGGAGTGATATTGAATTGAATAGCGATTATTTTAGGGATGTGCTCAGATTAAGTAGCGTTTCAAACATAAGAATCTGCAAAAAATCCGCTTCTGAAGTCGTGAAAATGACGGAGAACCCCAAACTTGCTAACCTTATCTATCCTTTAATGCAGGCCTTGGATGAGGTTTATTTAGGTGTTGATATTCAATACGGGGGTTTGGATCAAAGAAAGATTATGGTTTACGCGAGAGAGTTCCTCCCAAAGATTAATTACAATGCCAAAATTGAATTGATTTCTCCAATGATTCGAGGTCTTGTTGGGGAAAAGATGAGTTCCAGCGTTGAATACAGCAAAATTGACTTGCTTGATGATGAAAATTCAGTAAGATGGAAAATCCGAAAAGCTGAATGCGCCGAAGGGGACCCAAACAATGGTATCATGTCATTAGTAAAGTATCTTATTATGATTTTAAAACAGGACAGGAACGAACCTTTTATGATTGAAAGAGCAGAAAAGTTCGGCGGTAATGTTGAATATGCAACTTATGAACATCTTGAAAAAGATTTCATTGCTAAGAAACTTCATCCTTTAGATTTAAAGAACGCTGTTGCAAGGGAAATCGTTAATCTATTGAAAGGATTCAGAGAGAATAAAGAACTGTTGAAACTTCACAAGCAGGCTTATCTTAATTAAACTAAATACATTAAAAGGTGCGTTTGATGATTAATCACAATGAATTCATGAAAATTGCCATAGAAGAAGCTTTAAAAGGCATAAAAAAAGGGCATGGCGGTCCATTTGGAGCCGTTATTGTCAAAGATGGAAAGATCATAGTTAAAGCACATAACATGGTGTTAAAAAATAAAGACCCCACTGCGCATGCAGAGATTACAGCCATAAGAAAAGCGTCAAAAAAACTAAAAACCTTTGACTTGAGTGACTGCGATTTATACACAACATGCCAGCCGTGTCCAATGTGTTTGTCAGCAATTTACTGGGCCAGAATAAAAAAGGTTTATTTTGGATGTACGAGCAAGGATGCTGAGGAGATAGGTTTTGACGACAAGAGAATCTATGAATTCATACAAAATAACCCGTTAGAGAACGAAAGTGAAATAAAATTCACTCAGATTTCAAGAGAAGAATGTCTCAAACCTTTCGAGTTATGGAACCAAAAAAAAGACAAAACCATGTATTAATTAAAAACAAAAACAAGAAATACATTTTTTCCTTATTCATTATAGCTTTAACTGCAACATTAACGCAACTTCTGATTATTAAAGAACTTATGGATTCTTTTTACGGCAATGAATTCTCTTACATCACCATTTTTGTCAGCTGGTTAATTTTGCTTTCAATCGGAGCAAACCTATGTAAAAGGTTTAAGATTTCTGATAAGAAACTTTTAAGTTTTCATATTTCATTAGGCATTCTGCCATTAGCAACAATCATTGCAATCAGATGGTTAAGAAACCTCTTGTTCCCCATCGGCACTCTCGTTGCCCTGCAAAGTTTATTCTTGTTTTCATTGTTGATTTTGTTTCCGTTCTGCATTTTGTACGGCTGTTTATTAAGTTGCATTCCCAAAGCGCTTAACCAAAGATACAAGTCAATTTCCAAAAGCTACTATGTTGATAACTTGGGCAATGTATTCGGCGCATTGATTTTTACTTTTTTCTTGGGTTATTTGTTGAATAACACAACCATTACTATAATCGCCCTAGCGCTTAATCTCATAATGATTTCAATGATTCATTTGAAAAAAAGAGCAAAACAGGTATTGTTAATTACTTTCATAATACTCTTAACGATTTTGCTTCTTAGACTAAATTTGGAAACTTTTTCGCTGTCAAAAGGGTTCCCAGGCCAGCAGATAATTTTAACAAAAAACTCAAAGTTTGGGAATTACATTTTAACTAAAATCATTAATCAACACAATCTTTATCAGAACGGTCAATTGATTTATTCATCAAACGACAAGCAAAGCAGTGAAGAACTTGTGCACTATGCTATGCTACAGCTTGATAATCCTAAAACAATATTCACCGTCCCGAACGGCAATCCTGATTTGGTTAATGAAGTTCTCAAATACAATATTAAGGAAGTTTATATCATCGAACCTGACAAAACCTTAACTGAAATCCTAAACACTTATTTCAACTTAACACCTAATGACAAAATTCAAACAATTTCAAGAGATGCCTTACAATTTCTAAAAGAAACGAACAAAACCTTTGATGTGATCATATTAAATCTCCCCGAACCTGCAAGCCTGGAATTCAACAGATTTTATTCGCAGGAATTCTTCCATTTGCTTAAAAAAAGAACAAATAACAGAAGCATAGTAATATTTCCTTTAGGAGTTTACTCTAATTACTTAAATGAGAAAACAAAACTGCTTTATTCAACAATAAAACAATCTTTAAATCCCTGCTTTAAATTTGTAAAATTAATTCCTGGTTCTCGTGTTTATTTTATTGCTTCAAACAGCAATGTTTCAACATCGCCGGTACAACTGATCAACAAAGTTAAAGAAAGAAACATTTCTAATCTGTTTGTAAATGAATACTATCTAACAGGCCAATTAACGCCCGACAGAATTGCCCAGCTCAATTCAGAAACAAATATGGAAACACCCCCAAATCTTAATTTTAAACCAAGAGCTTTTTTTCTCTATTCTTTAAACTGGTTGCAGATGATTAGTTTGAAATTCTGGGTTTTGTTTTTTCTAATTATCAGCTCATTCATAGGATATTTAATCTTGTTTGTGGGCAACAATTCAAAAAGGGTGCTTATCTTCTCATCAGGCATAGTTGCTTCCGCCATTGAAATTGTTGCAGTCCTCTCATTTCAGATTATTGCCGGCACATTGTATTACTCTTTAGGATTGCTGATTTCAGCCGCTCTGCTCGGCATGACTTCAGGCGGTTTATTTGCATACAGAAATCTGAAGAAATTAAACAATAAAACACTCGTAAATGCAGAGCTTTTAATCGCAATTGCTTTAATATTACTGCCATTAATCATAAAGTTATTAAGCAGCATTAATTCCCAAGCACTAACCACACTGCTTCTCTCGTCTTCTTTGTTTATAATTTATTTTCTTATAGGACTTGAATTCCCCGCAGTTGCTAAAATCAGTTTTGAAAACGAGTCCAAAACCTCGGCTGAATTATACAGCTTGGATTTTATGGGAGCCTTGTTTGGAGCAATAATCACAGCGTTAATCTTAATCCCATTATTCGGTTTATTGCAAACAAGTCTAATCTTGGCAGCATTAAAGTTTTGCACAACTTTATTCGTTAAGTTTAAAAATTAAAAATCAAAAGTTAGCAGATTATGGTTAATAACAAAAAGTTTTGGATGGGTTTGAGTTACAACCTTCTCTTTTTCATTCTCTTGCTTCTTTTCTTTAAAAACGCCTCAATCAACAGATTGTTCTACAAAAGAGGTGTTTATTTAACAATCCTCATTCTATTCTTGTTTGTCTTTGGAATTCTTATGTTCAAAGTTTCAAAAAAGGCATTGAATTTGAAGCATAAAACCGGAAACCTCGGTCAATTCTTGTTAATTCCTGTTGTTGCCGCCCCGCTGTTTAAATGCAGGTTTAAAATGCCTTATGTTTTCTGTTCGGTTTGTCCTGCAAAATGCCCTTTTGGCCAAATGCAGAATATCATTTTATCAAGCGCAGTGTTAATGAACTTGGAATCAAGAACATGGTGTTCCAACTTGTGCCCTGTTGGAAAAGTTCAAGACAGTTTAAACCTTGTTGGCAGAAGTTTAAAAATTAAACAAATAAATCCTGATAAAAACAAGAAAATAAGTTTAATTTTAAATGCAATGGGTTATATCTTTCTTACATTTTTCCTGCTGGCATTCTTTTCATTGCTCATTATCCCCCAGAAACTCGAATTCATTACAAGAATTTTCCTAACGCCATCCTACTCTGTTAAACTCGGCTCAGTTATAATTGGCATATTGGTATTGTTCTCAATGGTAATTCCAAGATTTTGGTGCAATCATTTTTGTCCAGTTGGTTTAATCTGGAGAATGCTAAAAAGGTGCTGCTCTGTTAAAAAGTTTACAAAATAATCCCCTATTTTCTGGTATGACTTCAGTAGAAGAGCAGTTAAAGCTGGGGAAACCTTAACCTTAATTTCTTCTATCCTTAAAACTCCAACATACCTTCACTTACGAAAGAACTGAAAAACAATCTATCTTAAACATCCTTAACCTACATAAGTTCAATAAGATTTTTAAAAACAAATCACATAAAAAATAAAATATGCCCAAAAAAGAAAAATCTAAAAACAGAATTCCAAAAATCCTCTCCAAAAAAGTTGACAGGAGAGAGTTCATAAAAAAGAGTGTGCTTGGTTTGGGTAGTTTAGCCGTGGCTCTTTACGGGTTTAACTCCTTGTTGGGTTCTAAAAGTTTAAATAGTCTTTTAACTAATACTTCTAAAGAGAGTGACAAAATGAAACTCGATTCTCTTAAAGAAGCAATGTTTTATGAGAAATATGATTTTGGAGTCAAATGTTTGTTATGTCCAAGGGAATGTTTTCTTCAGGAAGGCAGTAGAGGAATCTGCAGAGTAAGAGAAAATCACAACAATACCTTATATTCCTTAGTTTATGGAAAACCAGTTGCATTGCATATTGACCCCATTGAAAAAAAACCGTTGTTTCATTTTTATCCTGAAAGCGCAGCCTTTTCAATAGCAACTGCCGGTTGCAATCTTAGATGTTTAAACTGTCAGAATTGGGAGATTTCTCAATCAAATCCGGAAGACCTGCAAAGCTATAATCTTTCGTCACAACAAGTTGTTGAAGAAGCCGCGAAAAACAACTGCACATCAATTGCCTACACTTACTCTGAACCCATTGTATTTTATGAATACACTTACGATATTGCTAAACTCGCAAGAGAACAAGGGATTAAAAATGTATTAATCAGCGCTGGATATATCAATGAAAAACCTTTGAGAACTCTAACAAAGTTTCTTGACGCCGCCAATATTGACTTGAAAAGTTTTAGCAACAGCACCTATCAGAAGCTCAATGGCGGAACCTTGGACCCAGTTTTACGAACGCTCAAAGTGTTAAATGAGGAAGGGGTTTGGTTAGAGATAACCAATTTAATCATACCAAATTGGACTGACGATCTTGATATGATTAAAAAGATGGCGAAATGGCTGTATGACAATGGGTTTGAAAATACCCCCTTACATTTCTCCAGATTTCATCCAGAATACAAACTGCAAAATGTACCGCCCACGCCTGTTGAAACTCTCACCCGGGCGAGAAAGATTGCTTTAGAACAAGGATTAAAATTTGTTTACATTGGAAATGTGCCAGGTCATGATGGCGAGCATACTTATTGCCCAAATTGCAACAAATTATTGATCGAACGAAAAGGATTTCTCATAATTCAAAATCATATTAAAAACGGAAAATGTGAATATTGCAATACTGAAATTCCAGGGCGATGGTAGGATGACAAAAATTCGCAAACCCGCCAAAAAGACAAAAAGAAAGAATAAAAGCAAAACATCAGGCAAAAAACAAATTATAGAAATTAAAACGATTTTCAAAATTTCCCTTGTGATATTAATCATAATTATTGCTATTCTTGTATTTCGCACGAAATTAGGCAACAAAACTGAAACGGGTTTGGCAAATAAACAAACAACGAAGTTTAAAGAAATTGTAAGAGAACCAGCAATCTCAGGTTCATGGTATCCCAGAACAAAAGAAGCTGTAATTAACGAGATTGAAACCTTCTTTAAAAACAATAAGGAAATCCAAGAAATTAATAATACAATCAGCAAACTAAAAAAAGAAAACATTTTTGCCATAATAGTGCCTCATGCTGGTTGGCGTTTCTCCGGTCAAACCGCTTCAACAGCTTTTAACACAATTTGCAATAAAAGCTACCAGAAAGTATTCATTTTGGCGCCATCTCATTATGCAAGCTTTCGGGGGATTTCTGTGGGAAACTTTACTCATTACAGAACCCCGCTCGGAAAAATTGAAGTCTCAAACATTGTTAAAGAATTATTAAAAAAACCTCTTTTCACATTTGTTCCTGAAATGCATTCAAAAGAACATGCTATCGAAATAGAGCTTCCTTTCTTACAGTACTGTTTAAATGACTTTGAAATCGTTCCTTTGTTGGTTGGAAACTTGAACAGTTATGCTGATTTGCAGGAGATTGCAAAAACCCTAAACGAATACATCGATAATGATAGTTTGATAGTTGTTAGCTCGGATTTCACTCATTACGGTGCAAATTATGGTTATTTGCCATTTACAGATAATGTTAAGGAAAACATTAAAAAACTTGATTTGCAAGCTTTTGAAAGTATTAAAAGCAAGGACGCATTGAATTTTTACAATTTCATCCAAAGAACCCAAGATACAATCTGTGGCAGGAATCCAATAATCCTACTTTTAAACATAATAAAAGACAAACAATTAAATACAACCTTAATCAAATATGATGCATCTGGCAACATCTTAAACGATTTCACAAACTCGGTGAGCTACATGGCAATTGCATTCTCTAACCCGGAAGATAGTGTTATTGAATTAACGCCTGAAGAAAAAGAATTTTTGCTGAAATTAGCCCGTGAAACCATTGAAACTTATCTCGCAACAGGGAGAAGACCCAAAGTAGATAAATCACAGGTATCTGACAAATTAAAACAAAAGATGGGTTGTTTTGTAACGCTTGAAAAGAACGGAATGCTGAGAGGTTGCATTGGGCACATATTACCTCAAGAAGAACTCTATAAATGCGTTATGGACAACGCAATAAACGCCGCTGTGAATGATCCCAGGTTTAACCCTGTTTCAACAGATGAATTAAAAGATATTACCATAGAAATCTCTGCACTCTCAGTACCAACAAGACTTACATTTTCGTCTCCCGAAGATTTGAAAAACAAGCTTATTCCAAATGTTCATGGCGTAATATTGAAAAGAGGTTTCAGGCAAAGCACCTACCTGCCTCAAGTATGGGAGCAGTTGCCTGATAAGGAATCGTTTTTAACCCAACTTTGCATAAAAGGCGGCATGAACCCTTATTGTTGGAAAGATTCCTCTACAGAGGTGTATGTTTACAGGGCTCATGTTTTCTCAGAAAATAAAAAATAAAATCATCTAATAAAAAGCAAGGACAACTCATAAAGAATTATTAACGGGAAAGCTAAAATCAACTGGGTGATAACATCTGGCGGGGTAATTACGGCTGCGAGAACAAAAATAATCACATAAATAAAAGGTCGGTATTTTTTAAAGTCATCTTTACTTAACAAACCTAAGGCATTTAAAAAGAACATTATGAGAGGCAATTCAAACACGAGCCCAAAAGAGAAGCAAAAATTCAGAATGAATTTGGTCAATTCCTTAATACTCCACAAGTTGTAATTCACTACAACCAAAGAGATTTTTGAAAAAAAGGCAATTGCAAACTTCAATACAACAAAGTAAGCAAACCAGCTTCCAAGCAGAAACAATAAAGGGCTGGACAGAATGAACAGAACAAACATAGGTTTTTCATTATCTTTAACTGCCGGCTTAACGAACTTGAATAAGTGATAAATAAACACAGGCAGTGATGCAATAAAAGAAAGAAACAGAGCAATTCTTATTTCCGACAGTATTACCTCCGTTGGACTTAAAGAAACAATTTTCACGGAATTATTTATGAAATCATTTATTACTCTTTTTAAAACATAAGGGGAGACAAAAAATAAAACTAGTGAAACTATCATAAAGAAAAAAAGGGAAAAGAGCATCCTAAATCTGAACTCTTCCAAGTGTTCAGCGAGAGGTCTCTTGATAAGATTACTTTTTCTTTTTTGTGTTTCTCTTTTTGGGCTTTTCATCTTCGGCGTATTCTCCCCTCGAAGCCTTTTTGAATTCATGAACCGATTTTCCTATAGCTCTTGCCAATTCAGGCAGTCTCTTTGGCCCAAAAAGAATTAAAATTATCAGCAAGATTATCAATAATTCAGTTATGCCAATCATTTTTTCACCCGGAACATATTCATTAGATTAAATTAGATGAATTGCAAATAAAAAGTTTTTGGTTGAAATATCTTTTTCCAGCACCACCTCGCATGGTTTTTTAAGAGATAACATCTCCCCTCAAAGATATTAAGAAAATTTGTTTACAAATTTTTATGATTTCCAAATATTTTTTATTTTTTTCAATGCCTATTGAGTTTCCTCTTAGTTTCATAGCGACTGCTGAGGTTGTGCCAGAGCCCAAAAACGGATCTAAAACTAAATCTTCGGGATTAGTGCATGCCAATAGAACTCTCCTAAGTAATTCTTCAGGTTTTTGAGTTGGATGTTCTCCTGCCCATTTTTCCTTTTTTGGTGTAAGTGGAATTGCCCAAACATTTCGTGTTTGTTTTCCTTTTGAATTAAGCTGATCTTCAATCAGGTTTTTTGTGTCTTCATAATTTTATCTTAATTATTCTCGCTCAACAATCTGACCAAAGCATACGCAAAATCTGCTGCATAATCCGGACCATTTGCAGTAATTATGTTGCCGATTTCAACCAAAGGCTTATCAACGAAATTAACATTATTCTCCTTAAAAACATCAAGAGATTCTTTGCTCTTGAAAACAGTTGCATCTTTGCTTTCAAGAACTCCTGCCTTTGCCAAAACCATGGGGCCTAAACAAATCGCGCCGATAGTCTTATTTAACTCATTGCTTCTCTTAACAAAATCAAGCACTTCATCATGCTTAAGCAAAACAGGAGCGCCAGAACCTCCAACAATAACAACGCAATCAAAGTCATCAACAGAAAGTTCTGAAACAGTTTTATCAACCTGTATTGAGTAACCCAACATCCCTTTAACAACTCCCTTCTTAACTGAAGCAACATCTACATATGCTCCGTTCTCAATTAATACATCCTTGGTGACTGTTAACTCCTCATCCCTAAAATTTTCTGGAGCAATAATCAAAACGCACCTCTTACCGTTCAACAGTTTAGGATTATCATTACTGAAATCAGCATGGCTACACGAAGATAAAATGAAAAAGATAAACACCAACAAACCAAGCAAAATCCCCGAGAGCATTGACTTTAGATTTTCTTTAAAAACTTTCGCTAACATTTTCACTTGTGCGAATACCAAAACTCCAACTCAGAATCTTTTCGAGCAAATCCAAACCTCTCAAATTGAACGATTTCATCCACTTTAACATCTTTAACATTAAATTCACATAATGCATCAATCTTTTTTGCATCAGGCATCATTATTTTAACTTTTAAAACTTGCGAATCCTCAACAGGCAACCAATGTATAATCTTGTTACCCTTGCCTTTAAATCCATTATAATCGTAAGAATGAAAATAAAATTCATCGCCCTTTTTATAGAAGTTTAAGCATTCCATTAATCTTACAACTTCGTTGTCTCTTATGCTTTCAAAGTCTTCTTTCTCGAGGTAAAATTCTTCATTAACCTTAAGAGTTTTTAACCCGTAATCAACATCAGGATGAAGTCTTATCTTTATTTCGTGAGGTTCAGCCCCCTTAATTCTAATCTTAACAGGATTTCTGATTAACATAAATCTCTTGGCACATTTATCAACAATCCTGCGGTTAAAAGCGCTTATGAAATTCCAATCAATGTTAGTTATTTGCGATGATAATCCGATCTTTTTAACCATTTCATAAAGAGCTTCCCGTTGTATACCCCTTCGTTTCAAAGCTTTTAATGTAACCAATCTTGGATCATCCCATCCAATTAATTCTCCCTTTTCAATCAATTCTCTTATTTCTCTGCCTTTTGTTGTTGAACCCATTACATTAAATCTGCCGTATTGTTTAACAAAAGGTTTTGGATAACCGAACAATTCCTTAATATAATTCTGCAATTCCTCGCGCATTTTTCCAAATTCATTGCTCCTAAGTATGTGAGTTACGCCATTCCACGCATCCTCTAAAGAATTCTCAAAATCATACATTGGCCAAACGCGGTATTTTTGCCCGTGCTTGTAATGTTCATGCTCGACTATCCTGAAGATTACCGGGTCTCTCATAACATAATTTTTATGTTTCATATCAATCTTCAATCTTAAAGTGCATTTCCCAGCACTGTATTTTCCATTCGTCATTCCTTGCCAATCTTTTAGGTTTTTCTCAACACTTTTACTGCGGCAACTGCACTCCAGACCTTTCTGCCGATTTTCCTTCATTGTTTGCTGATCACAAAAACAAACATAAGCCTTTCCACGTTTAATCAATTCAACAGCTGCTTCAATAAACTTGGGCATGTCATCCGATGCAAACATAATCTTATCAGGCTTGATTCCCAAATAATTTTGCACATCATTTAGCATTGCATCAACAAACTCTTGAGCAGATTTTTCAGGGTTGGTATCTTCAAACCTGAGAATACTCTTGCCTTCGTACCTCCTGGCATAGATGTAATTTATGAGAAAGGATAAAGCATGGCCAATATGAGCGTACTTGCTCGGTTCAGGGGGAATCCTTGTAACAACCTTTCCTTTCACTGCGTTAGGCAACTCCGGCAGGTCCTTCTTCTTTTTCTCTTTCACAAATATTTCAGGATGCTTTTCCTGGGCAATCTGCTTCTGTTCTTCCAGAGATAAATCATTTATTTCGGATGCCTTTTGTTCGATGAAAGGCATTATCTCGCGAATTTTGGTTTTATATTCGGGAAATTCTGCAATCACTTTCCCAATCAGCGCTTTTGGATTTGCTTTGCCATTATGTTCTATGGCATTTTTAAGAGCATATTTTTCAATGATATCAGGCAATTCCCGTTTCATGATTTAAATATAGACTATGCATTCAATTATAAATATTTTGAAAACTTCAGTCTGCTGTTTGACCAAAGAGTATTATTCTAAGATTATTACAAAAGTTTAAAAATAAAAAAACAGTTTTGGTTTGAACACAGCAAAATGATGAAGCACAAGCTCTTTGTATCTTTAATTACCATATTTTTAATCGCTTTAATAATCCTAACTGTTAAGTTGCCGGAGACAGTTCAAGACAACATTTGCACCTGTGACTCAGATTGCTCCAACAATTCAAAATGCATTAATGGAACCTGCGAATCATTAATTGGAACAATCTGCAGAGAAAAGCCCGAATTTAATTATAAGAATATTTACGAACAAACTTATGTTGAGTTAATCTATCAGTATCCATCGCAAAACTTCTCAATTGAAAAAAAGGATGTTTGCATGGATAATCAAACTGTTTTGGAATGGTTCTGTGAAAATAATAGTTTAAGGAACAAAACTTTCATCTGCGAAAATAATTGCAGTGAGGGAAAATGTACCCTTGATTCAGTTATAGAAGATACAACGCCAATAAACAACCGGAATTACGTATCTTTAGAGCAATACAATTTGAAAGGGCTTGCAATTAATATTGACGATATTATTCATGACAACAATTCAGGATACAATTATGTCTATTTAACTTTAATCAACATTTCCAACGCATACAAGTTCGGTACGAAAAGAGTTAGAGTTGGTTCTTTTGCAGTATTCAAAGTCAACAATGAATTCATTAGAGTCTCTGCGCCATCAATTTACGTTAGTGCGAATTCAACTAACTCGGCAGTTCAACTCAAGATTGATGTAGGTAAAGAATTCGAGCAATATTACGCAGAAGAGGAAGAAGAAAAAAAGAAAGTTTGATATCCCCGCAATAGTAACAAAACATAATATTTATAAACCTGTTTGATTTCTCAGCAAAATAATGAGCCTGGTTGAGAAAATCAAGGAGTATGTAACTCATTCGGATGTGACTCGACCGCGAAATCTGTTGTACATGCGGAGATACTACAAAGGCGAGATGGTCCATAGCATCACAAGACATCTTAAATCAGGGCCTAATTTTACCTTAAAGTTATATAATGGAATCACAAAACAAGAAATGAAGAAAGCCTATTATGGCATTCTTTGCGTCAACGACCATACAGATTTTCCTGCATTCGTTGATGATTTATCTAGACTAACTGAAAAAACTTTTGAAGAATACAAAATAAAAACAAACAAAAATCTTGATTTTGACTTGAATTGGTTCAAAGTTACATTCTTTGCGGGTTTATGGGAAAAGATTGTAGATTATAATAATCCAGAAAAAAGAAGTCTGACCAAAGAAAAGGTTTTGGAATGCATTACACCTTACGATCTCATTAAAAGAGGCTATGATACAATCCAGGGCATTTATGCGATAAGAAGAAACAAAGGGGAATATACTAGAAAAGAATACTTGAAAATTCCAGGGTCGCAGTTTTTCAATCGCTCAAAAGGTACTACTTATGAAATATTGAGTCATGACATTTCTGAATTAATTGATTTGTTCTCCCTCAGCGAAAAGTACCAAGATAGCAAAATAAAAGAAGACATCTGTCAAAAATTAAATGAGGTAAACAACAACACTCTGGAGATAATGTCCTTGTTATATGGGGAAGAGGTTGTAAACAACTACAAAAATCTTAACGTGTCGAGGCAAACGAAAAAGAAGAGAAAACCGAAAGACATCAGCGAACTGCCGTTATTTAGGAGTTTGTTTAAATAAAAATCTTAGTATTGTTTCTCATTTTTAAAAAATTAAATTTTACTTGAAATACTTTCTTACGATTTTGGCAATTGTTTTACCGTCAGCTTTCCCTCGGAGTTCTTTCATGACTTCGCCCATTGCTTGTTTAAAGTTTAACTTGGAATTTCTGTCACGAATTTTCTTAACAAATTCTTCAATTTTATGCGCGGAAAGAACTTCATATTTTTCAAAATCAACAGGTTTGCCCAAGCCTTTTTTCAACAAAATATCATCAACGCTTTGTTTTGAAATTCTTTTTTCGTTCAGATTAGAAAGCAAGTTTGAAAAAAACTCCTCATCCAACAAATTGTAATTGAAATCCGGATGCATTCTTCGCAGCTCCTTTATCTTTGAGATGATTACTGAATAGATAAAAGAAGGTTTCAATCCCTTAAAATTACTGACTGCCTGCAAAAAGAAGTCGTAATAACCCTCCCTGATTATTTGCTTACCGGAATTCTCGTCAAGTCCCAATTTAACAAGCTTTTTAACCTTCTCCGTTATTAATTTAGGTTTTTTCACCGAACTCAAATTAGGGATTATGTAAGGCACATCTGTTTCAGGGTACATCCTGGCACTGCCAGGCATCGGTCTCAAAAACTTTGTTGTGCCGTCAGGATTGGCCTGTCTCACTTCTTTCGGAATGTTATCAAACAAAGCCGAAACGCGATTAAAAGCTGCTTTTAAAGCAAGCTTAGCTTTCTTTTCAATATCTGCAATCATAATAAAAGCATCATCCTTTGAACAGGAGAGTTCTTTTTTCACTCTTTGCACTTCATCAACAGCAATGCCATAACCTGGCAATTCATCTGAGTGAAACAATCCTTTAACGCCTGAAACTTGTTTAGCATAATCAGCCACCTCTGTACCTACTCTTCTATTTGGGTTTAATTCCAACCCCAAAACTCCTGAAAATCCAGGAAGCCTTATGCCCAAAACCCTGCCTCTTTTACTTAACGCGCTTTTGATTACCTTTGATCCGCTATTAGAAAAACAATGGCTCAAATCCACAATCTCTAATTTAAGTAAAGACCTGTCTACATTTTTGATTAAGTAATCTCTTACTTTTGCAAGATTCAATTGCCTTATGACTTCATTTCTTAAAAGATTTGGAATGTTTTCAAGGTCCTGCGCGCCTTTGATTTCAACTCTCGCGCCGTTTTCAATAGAAACATTCAAGTCCTGTCTGATAGTTCCAAGACCGCGCTTAACGAATTCACTGCTTCTCAACAAAAGCCCTATTGTTTCGGCAGTTTCTTTTGCATGCTCGGGATTTTTTATGTTCGGCTGGGTTGCCAATTCTATTAACGGAACGCCTAGTCTCGATAAATCGTATTTAACCTGAGACCCGTCCTTTGATTCGATTTTGCAGGCGTCTTCTTCTAAACACATTGTCGCAAGATTAATCGCACCCAAAGATGTTTTAATTCTGCCATTCATAGCAACTAAGGCAGTTCTTTGAAATCCAGTAGTATTAGAACCATCAATTACTATCTTCCTCATAAATTGTATCATATCAACAATCGTCATATCAAATAACATGGATAACTGATAAGCTGCATAAAGAGCTCTTGGATTAACTTCGTGCGGTGGTTCCTCATCAAGCTCAACCAAACAGGAACTGTTTTTACCAACACTATATCTAATCTCCAATTCCTTTAATTTTTCAAAAGATGCAGCAGCGTCGATATCTCCAGTTTCCCCCTTGGAAACTGTCAGCTCGCGTGCAACCTTGCCAATCACTAAATCATCTTCGTCAAAATCGCAACCACAAAAGAGCTTGCCAACATTTAATTGCTGATGAATCTCTAAACCGCATTTAAAACCCAACTTAGCATAATCCAGACCCTCAATTTTGCCTTTTGATGTGATTAATGATTTCCTGAGTTCTTCAACTTTAATCATTTTTTATCACGCAATTACAATTCCTAAAAGTCCTAAAAGTCCTGGAAATATCTGCTTCTCTCATTAATCTCGCCGCATAGGTTTTTCTCGTATAGTTCTTTTGCTTTTTCAACGGAATAATTCGAAAGCAGATAGGCAAGTTTAATAAAAGCCGTTTCAATCGTCATATCGCACAAATTTCCGAGAACGCCTGCTTCCCTCAACAATCTTCCTGTGGAATAAACATTAAGATTAATTCTTCCATTTATCGTTTGCGGTGCAACCACGACAAGAGTATCTGAATTAATAAGCTGTTTTAATGCCTGAAGATTTTTGGTGTTATCAATAGTAACATTGTCTTCCGACTTATTTATAGCTAAATGGCCCAACCCTGTGCCAGCTAAAATTAGACCATCAAACCTGCTGAAAGCTAAAATCTCTTGCGGAAACAGGTTTGGATGGGCATAAAGAACGCCTATCTTAAGCGATTCTCGGTAATATTTTGCTTTAAAATTCTTTTTAGTCTTAGTAGAATCTGCTTTTTTCAATTTATCATTAATAATCTTAACATCTCCATTCTTAAAAACCTTCGCCAAAGGTTCGTCGTTAATCTGCTTAAAAGCATCCCTCCTGGAAGTGTGCATCTTTCGAACATTAAATGCATCAAATATATAATTAAAATCGTCATTTACAGAACCGTGCATACAAACAAACACATCGGATTTTAAGCGATTCTCATAAACATAGTTTATGAAACTGGCTGCCGCAATTAAATTATATCTTGCATCCGTTGAAGGTCTATCCGAGCTGCGTTGCGCGCCAACCAGCACAATTGGAAATGGTAAATTTTCAAGAGCGAATTTTAATGCGGCACTTGTGTAATGCAGAGTATCTGTACCGTGAGTAAGAATAATTCCACGTATGTTTTCTTTGCTTTTGACCAGATTTTCAATCTCTTTAAGTATTAGGTTATAAACTTTGAAATTAAGGTCTTCTGAAAATATGTTCAACAACAGCTTTGACTTTATATTGTAATCTCCTTTTATTTCAGGGAACAGTCCAACAATTTCTTCAGGATTAAATAGCGCCTTGACCGCCCCGGTTTCATAATCAATTTTGGATGCAATAGTGCCTCCGGTGTGAATAATAACCAGCGAAGAATCCCAATTTCGTGAATCAATTGATTGTGCTTTGCTTTCATCTCCTGTTTGCCAAGCAGTTTCAGACAATTTAGACAACACTTCCTTTTTTTTAATGTTATCGTAAGCAATTCCGATATTATAACCGTTGTCCAATTTAAGCAGCAAGAATTTCCTGTTATCTTTGGCAACATCGGTTAAATGTATGCCTTCAAAAGAACCTTTATCTGTAATTATCCTGACCCGTTTCAAATCGCCCATTTTTATCAAAATCCCCGCAAATTAAGTTTTTAAGCATCCGCCTCAAACAACTATAAAATTAAACTTGAAAATTCTTGTTTGAATTACTTTCATAAAACTCAACACTCAACCCATCTGGTCCAAAAAGAGTGTTCAGTTTATTTGCAATAGCCCTAACGCCAAAAACCTCAGTTTCGTAATGACCTGCAAGCATAAGATTTATGCCTAAATCTCTGGCAAGAAGAATCTCAGGGTAACTCGCCTCACCGGTGATTATAGTGTCAACTCCATACTGAGGAGCAAGAGAAACTGAAAACCCGCCTGCTCCGGACACTACCCCAACTTTTTTTACCTCTTTGGAACCAAAATTAAATAGCTTAATTTTTGTATTAAGAGATTCCTCAACAAAACTCTTAAAGGACCCTATATTCGACAACTCCACCTCGCCAGAATAGCCTAAAAACAGGTTACGGTACTCTGCGAATTTTGAGATATTTCTTAACGCAAGAGCTTTTACAATCTGAATATTGTTGCCAAACTCTTCATGGATATCCAAAGGAAGATGAACTGCATACAAAGAGACATTGTGTTTAATCAATAAAGCAACCTTCTCATACAAAGGTCCAATAATAACTTCATTCTTCTTCCAGAATAAGCCATGATGGACTATCATCAAATTAACATTCAATTCTACGGCCCTTTTAATTGAATTAATGTCAGCATCAACAGCAGTAAGAACTCTGTTCACATACCTGCTTCCGTCAACTTGAATTCCATTAACGCTTTGGTCATCTATTTCATTAACGTTCAACTGATTGTTCAAAAACCTGATGATTTTGTCTCGCATCATTTTAAGCGGTTTTATCCTGTTTCTCCATTTTCTTATTTGAACTGGTATTTATTTTTTTGCTGTTAATTTTATACTCGCTTTTTTCATCTAAGTTTTCATCAGATTTGCAATCTTTCTTAATCATCTTCTGAAACCGTTTCTCACCAAAAAGAACCCAATACAATGCAAGCAGTCCAACAACTGCCAGATAAAACAATAAAAAATCGTTCATTTCATCACCGTAATCAAAAATTAAAAAAGGAAATGGAATTAACCATAATACGACGGTTTGTTTAATCTTAATTCCTCGCCCTTCGCTGCCCTAAACTTCTTTTGGAGTTCAGCATAAGCTTTCATAATTTCAGAAGTTATGGACGGATAAACTCGTTTAAGAGCACCCTCAAAATGTTCCATTTTTACTTCCATTGCATTGAGATCTTCTCTTAAAGCAAGCATAGCTGCTTCCCTGCATATCGCTTCAATATCTGCACCAGAATACCCTTCAGTTTTTTCGGCAAGTTCATCCAAACTAACATCCTTAGCCAGAGGCATTCCCTTAGTATGTACTTTAAAGATTTCAAGCCGGGATTTCAAATCCGGAGCAGGAGTTAAAATAATTCTATCAAACCTGCCCGGTCTTAAAAGTGCTGTATCCAGAATATCAGGCCTGTTGGTTGCAGCGATAATCACTACATCATTCAACTCTTCAACACCATCCATTTCCGTTAAAAGTTGATTAACAACTCTTTCATTAACTTTTGAGTCTTGCGAAGATGAAGACCTCCTTGAAGCAATTGCATCAATTTCATCAAAGAAAATCACGCATGGAGATGTCTGCCTCGCCTTCTTAAAGATTTCACGAATTGCTCTTTCACTCTCGCCAACCCATTTACTAATCAACTCAGGACCTTTAATAAGAATAAAGTTTGACGAGGTTTCGCTTGCCACTGCTTTAGCTAACAAAGTCTTGCCTGTACCAGGCGGACCATACAACAAAACTCCCTTAGGCGGTTTTATTGAAAGTCTTCTGAATGCCTCTTTATGCTTAAGCGGCCACTCCACAACTTCTTTTAATTCTTGTTTTACATCCTCCAATCCACCGATGTCTTCCCAAGCAACATTAGGAACTTCTACAAAAACTTCCCTCAAAGCGCTTGGTCTGACAACCCTCAAAGCTTCCCTAAAATCCTCATTGGTTACATAAACGCTGTTGAGAATGTCTTCAGAAACACTTTCTTCCTCTGTCTTCATAATGTCCGGCAGAATTCTTCTAACGGCAGCCATTGCAGCTTCCTTAGCCAACGCAGCCAAATCAGCCCCAACAAAACCGTGAGTCTTCTCGGCCAATTCATTTAAAATATTTTCCTTAAGCCCGTTTAATATTGAGGATTTAAGATCATATGGCAGATAGTTTCCTGTAATCAATTTGGTTAAATCCGCATCATCATCAGCAATTTCTATAAACATCTTTAATTTCCCTTTTAACACCTTATCATTAATTAAATCCAACAGAATTTTTAAGGTCTCCTTATTAAACTTGCCGCCGCCAAACTCCAACGCTGAAATTTTCTTTTTCAACACGGAACTTTGAACTTTTTCCAAGATTTCATCTTTAAACTTCCTGAATGAATGAGCTATCTTAAAATCCTTAATATCAGCATTATTCTTAGACAACAGTCCCAGGACATAATCCTTCAATTTGCTCTCTAACAAGTTGTTCTCATCATAAGACAGCCCCAACAATAATCCATCAACATACTTAACATTCTTTATAAGCTCAAGAATGTTTGATAAATGCTCAGAATTTTGTTTAATTTGCTCAAGTTTGTAGGTATAATTATCTTTATCCCGTTTAAGTTCCTCTAATCTCATTTCATAGAATTTCTTATCAGATGTGCGCTCTTTAATCTTATTTGAAAGCTCAATAAACTTGCCTTCCCCACTGTTAAACCTTTTTTCATTGAGTTCGTTTATATTTTTAGTTATCTCTTGCACCATAGTAGTATATTTCTTAAATTCTTTATCGCATTCTTTTAATTTAACTTCCACGTCTCGTTTATCCTGTTTAAGTTTTTTAAGCGTCTCTGAGATTCTACTTTTCAAAGCAGGTTTAAGTTCAAACCATTCAACTTGAGGAAGTATTGGCATGTTTCTCGTATGAATCTTTAGAATCTGTTTCCTCCCATTCATATCGGGGACGCCAATCTCTAGCTCTCGATCGAATCTTCCAGGTCTCCTTAATGCAGGGTCTATTTGATTTGGGATGTTGGTTGCAGCAATAACTATAACCTTGCCACGAGATTTCAACCCGTCCATCAATGCCAAGAGTTGCGCAACAACTCTTCTCTCAACCTCGCCCTTGGATTCTTCTCTCTTAGGAGCGATTGCATCAATTTCATCAATAAAGATTATGCTTGGAGCATTCTTTTCAGCTTCCTCGAATTTCTGACGAAGATTCTGTTCGCTCTGACCATAATATTTGCTCATAATTTCAGGGCCGTTTATAAGGATAAAATGCGCATTTGTCTCATTTGCTACAGCTTTAGCCAGCATTGTTTTACCTGTACCTGGGGGACCATGCAAAAGAACGCCTTTTGGCGAATCAATTCCCAATCTTTCAAAAAGTTCAGGATATCTCAAAGGCAATTCAACCATTTCTCTAATTTTCCTAATCTCTTCACTCAAACCGCCAATGTCTTCATAAGTAACATCCAACGCCTTAGATTCAACCTTTGGAACGGCTTCTGGATTAAAGACTACCTCTGTTGTATCAGTTATAAGAACAGGAGTTCCCTTAGGATTAACATCAACCACTACAAATTTTAAATCACTAAAACCAAATCTATTTAAGTTCTGATTGATTATCCTGGATATATCCAAATCATCAAAGAATCTGCTTTGCGAGAAGATTCTTGTTCTTGAGTTGCTTCCTCCAATAGACACAATATCTCCTTTAACAACAGGTTTGCCAATTAATCCGCTCTTGAAAAATGAGTTTGGAGCTTGTATAACCACACCTTCTTGAGCTGGGGCAATAATAACCTTGTCTGCAATCTTAAAATCAGCTTTCCTTACCTTAACAAATTCGCCAATGCTCGTTTGGCAATTCCTTCGTGTGGGACCATCCATTCTTATGATGTTTAAACCAATATCGCTCGGGTAAGCTCTATCAACAATTGCCACAGTCGTGCGTTTGCCTTCAATTTCTACAATGTCGCCCGGCCTCGCCCCAATATCGCGCAAATAGGAAACATCTATTCTAACTATGCCTTTATTCACATCGTCTGAAATGGCTCCACTAACCTTTAATGTTACAGATTTTCTATTTTGCATTTTCTCACTCAAAAACAGTACTACACTGGAGATTTAAAAAGATTTTGAAAAATTCAAAGGAAATCTAAAAGATTTGTTGAAAACAACACTTTAAAACCTAATGAATCATTTAAGAAGTTCTATTAAATCTTTTTCCATGCTGATTAAATTGGTCTTTTGATCCTTAACAACCTTAATTAGACCTGAGTCCTTTAACCTTGAAATAATCCTGTAAGCTTTCACTCGGTCATCTAAAAGCGATGAAATCTTTGATTGATAAACCGTTCCGTTGTTTTTTACAAGAAATTTTATAACCTTGCGCTCATCTGGTTCGAGTAATCTGAACAGAAGCTTGGAACTTAATTGTTTTTGTTTGTCCAAATTCTCTCTAACCGCGAATAAGCGAATTAGGAAAAGATAGGAGGTTATCGCCCCCACGAACACGCCCAAGGAAGACAATATCAAAATCATCACTGGGATCGGAATTACGCATCCGCACGCATTATTGTTTTTAATGGCGTCTGAAACATAAATCGTTGAAAAAGTGATTATGAAAACAAATCCGGTAAACAATCCTACCATTAAGATGATGTTCTTTAAATGTATGTTGTATTCGCTTTCAACCATTTGTTCTGTTCGTTTCAATGCCATTTTATTCCCTCTTTCCGGTTATTTCATAAAATCATGCTGACATTTGGATTTATTTGGATTATTTGGATTTTTAAAAATTAAAAAGCGCTATAAAACGCTTAAAAACAATCTTTAAAATTAAATTTTCTTTTCAGATTTTTCATTGAAATCTAGGTCTGAAGCCGTTAATGGAAGATAAAAAGCGCCTGCCACAATCAATGGAAAGACCAAACTCGCTTCGGCATAGATTTTAACTGTTTTCCTTTTTGCTTTAAATTTGCCCCATGAAACCGCCTCATCAGGATTCGCTCCAGCGTTTGAACCTTCGTATTCCATAGCAGTATTTACATAAACAGCATAATCTGCACCTTCTCTAAACAGGTTTGCATTAGCTACCAAATGCTTTGGCACAGAACCACCTAAAGCAACAACGCCTGACTTTTCAGCATTCATCGCAATGTTATTGACTTGAATAATAACACTGGTTTCATCAATCATAAAATCCGGGTGAGTTCTCTTAAAAAAATAAATGATATCCCCCAGGGAACCGTCCACTAAAGGCAGAACGAAATAAGGAATGGAATTCTTGTAAGCCCAGTAAGTAACAGAACTTTCAACATCTATTTCTTTATCACTTTTTGCTAACATCTCCAACTCGCGACCCATTTCATATACAAACTCGGATATGGTCCAAACTTTCTTTAATTCATACAATCTTTTAAGCAATCCATTAATAAAAGCCTCAAAAAATAGATATCTGTCATCAGGAATAAAAAGGTTTCCTGTTCTATTAATGCCCTTTTCCCTTAAAGAACTGCCGTCAGCATCATAACTTCCCAGAACAAAAGGTTTTTTGGCTTTAATAATGTCCTCCTCCAAACCGCCCGTTGTGGTAACCAGAACATTAACAAATTTATTTTTCGTTAAGTACTTTATTTGTTCCCTGACCCCGCAACT
The DNA here is from genome assembly GCA_964386095.1 of uncultured Methanosarcinales archaeon. GTDB lineage: Archaea > Nanobdellota > Nanobdellia > Woesearchaeales > JASKKU01 > JASKKU01. The sequence goes on along the minus strand of CAYLQM010000001.1, from coordinate 42,555 downwards.
AATCATGTTTGAGGTATAACCCAAAAAAATAGTTGCTTTCTCCCTGCGCATTTGTCTTATAAGCGTAATTGCTCTATACAATGAGGTCGCTTGAAATCCTGTGCAATAATAACTTTTCAAAAAATCCCAGAAATCAAAGCCTTTTTCAAAATCATAACCTTTAACCTCCGGCCATCCCGCAAGGTCCACGGTTGGTTCTATGAAAACATAATCATGCGCTTTTTTTAATTTGTCATCTTCATTGTATCTTGCCATAATATCACTAAAGGTAAGACTCAGGATAATTTATAAAGATTATGAAAAAAACGTTAAAATTCCCTCAAGCATAATCCTTCCAATTTGAATTAAAATCAACATGTTTCATCTTTTGAAACAAACATTTATAAATTGTTTCGGAATTTATAAAGAAGTAGTGAGCAATAAAAAGACAGTAAAAACATTCAGATTCACAGAATATCAAAAATTTAAGAGAACGCTTTGCTCGTAAAAATTAGAATTGTAAGGGGGATTTCATGAAAACGAAAAAAGCAAACAAAAAGGAAAATTTGCAGTTCAATGGGCCAACTTTTTTTACTTTAACACTTTTCTTAGTAATGTTAACTATATCCTTAATTATGCCTTCAAGCATAGCTCTTTCAATTGAACTTCCTGAATTGTCTAACGAAAGCCAAACTTTTCTTGATGAAAAAATTGAACCGGAAAAAACAAACATCCTGTTTTTTTATTCAAGGACCTGTCCGCATTGCGAAAAGGTTGTTGAAAGCGGCGTGCTGGATTCCCTTAACTCAAGTTATAAGGTAATAAAACTCGGAGTTGATGATGTGCCGGGCAGGGAAATCTTCCTGAGTTTTTGCAATATCTTTAAATCCAAAAGAGAATTTTACTATGGGGCCGTACCAACATTAATTAAACTCGATTTATCAAACATAACCAACAGCATAACTGTCCAGGGCGATTCTCCAATAATAAACTTCATAAACTCAGGAATGGCAGAAGTTAATGAGGAAAAAGCACAAGATAACAAGTCTGAATTAAGCTTATTACAAGATAACAAATCTGAATTAAGCCCATTTAAATTAATCTGGTTAGTGTTTATTACAGCTATTTCAGATTCAGTCAATCCATGCATAATGTCTGTTCTCGCATTATTAATATCACAACTGATGCTGTTCAAAGCCAAAAAACGAATCAAAAAATACAGTTTGATATACATTATGACCATCTATGTTTCATATTTCATAATAGGTGTGCTTTTAGCACTGGGACTTAACGCGTTTCTAACCAAAACTTCTACAGCCGTAAACAGTGTTATTGGATTTTATGTGCTGCTTGGAGTCGCTATTATTGTAATCTTCGCCGGAATTGTTAACATAAAAGACTTCTTTGCATACGGCAAGGGAATAAGTTTTTCGTTATCAGACAAATCTAAGAAAAGAGTCACTGAATTAATTCAGAAACTTTCGTTGCCGTCGATTATTGCATTGGGCATCATCATAACCATCATTGAGTTCCCCTGCTCGGGCATTATGTATGCCGGCCTGATTTCGCTGTTAATGCTTAACAATATAAGTTTTGTCGGGCTCCTCTTTATTTTAATTGTGTATAACTTCATATTTGTCCTACCATTAATATTCATAGTTTATTCAATAACACAAGGCGGGGACGTTAGCAGTGTTAATGCTACGAGATTAAAATACCGAAAATGGTTTAGATTAATTATGGGAATCGTTTTGGTAGGTTTAGGTATTTATCTAATTAAGATGATACTTTAAACTTTTAAAGCAAGATATTTTTACAAAGTATATAACATTACACAATAAAAAGATAATAAAAATGAAATTGATTGATTCCATCAAAAACCTGTTTTCAAGGTCCAGCTCAGGGAATCTTGCATATTATCCCGGGTGTCTTACCAGATATGTTGGCAAGGACCTCGAACAAAATTACATCAAGATTCTGGATTATCTTAATTTAGATTATATTGTTGTAGACGAAATCAAATGTTGCGGGTCCCCGGCATTCAATGCTGGGTATGAAGAGGTATTTAAAAATCAGATTGAAAAGAACATCATATATTTTTCATCAAGAAGTATTAAGACCATCCTAACTAATTGCCCTGCATGTTATCACACATTCCATCACGAATATTCAAAATTTGAAAACTGGAACAGGCAAGGTTTCAAAGTAATACATTTCACACAATTGTTAAACGAGCAGTCATATAAATTGAAAGTAAAAAACATGCCCTTTGCAAAGGTAACTTATCATGACCCATGTCATCTCGGAAGACATTCAAGCATTTATGATGAGCCAAGGAATATAATATTAAAATGCGTAAAAGAACTCAAAGAGATGAATTTCTCAAGAGAAAATTCTTTTTGTTGTGGCGGGGGAGCAGGAGTAAGAACTACTAATAAAGACCTATCAAATAAAATTGCGCAAAAGAGAGTGTCGCAAGCTGAAGAAATGGAAGTCGATGCAATGATAACAAGTTGCCCTCTCTGTTATCTTCACCTAAAAGAAAACTCAAAAAACTTGCCTGTCGTAGAATTGTCCCAATTATTAGTTAGGGCATTAGGACTTTAATTAAAAATGAACTCAGAAACATTAACCAAAATAACTATTGAATTCAACAAAAAGAGAATAGAATTCAAACAATTCAGCAAAGATATCGAGGTTTATGCTTACAGCCAGGATGCCAGCACTATTTCTATTCAACCTCAGATAGTTGTATTTCCTACCAGTGCAGAGCAACTCAAAGACATAATTAAAATTTGTAAAAACAACAATGTTAGTATAACTGCGAGAGGGAGCGGAACAAATCTGGTCGGAAATGCTTTAAGCAGTGAAATTGTTGCTGACTTATCAAGACTCAACAACATCATAGAAATAAATGAAAAAGAAAAGTTTGCAATTGTTGAGCCTGGTGTTATATGCAATGTCCTTAATGAAATGCTTAAGAGAACTATTTTTCCTGTAATTCCTTCATCTCACAGAGTTTGCACCATCGGTGGTATGATTAACTGCAATTCTGCAGGCAATTGGAGTCTCAGATTCGGCAAAGTAGAGAATTGGATTGATGAAGTTTTATTTTTAGACGGGAATGGAAACGGGATTGCTTCCAAGGAGATCATTGGTTCTGAAGGGACGTTTGGCATAATTGTTAAAGCAAAATTAAAGCTAATTGAAAAACCCCGCATAAAAATTGAATCAAAAGAATATGAAAATGTAGAGGACATGCTAAAAGATATGAAGCACTACAAGAAAAATGACAAAACCATTATGCTCGAGGTTATTGATAAAAAAAGCACTCAATTAATCTTGGGCTGTGAGAAAATTGTACTGCTTGCAGGATTATTAGATGAAACCGCTGATGATGAATACGAAAGAATTTTAAGAATAAGGGAAAAGGCTTACCCCACGCTTGCCGAGCAGGGTTTTATCCTGATAGAAGACCCGCAGATAGATGAAGAAAATCTTGAACCTTTTTTAAGATTTCTTGAGAAAAATAATATACCCTATTTTGGTCATATTGGTTCAGGCATAATTCATCCATGTTTCAAGAAAAATCAAAAAGATCTCATAAAAAAGATGTACTCTTTCGTGGGAAAGTTAAACGGAAAAGTGTCGGGAGAACACGGAATCGGTTTAAAGAAGGCTGAATTCGCCAATAAGATTTTCTTAGAAAATATTGCGAATTTAAAATTTAAATACGACCCTCAAAACATATTCAACAGAGAGTTATTCAACACACTCTCTGAAAAATTAAACAGTCAGAATTAAGAAAAAATGGAACCCGAAACAAAATCCCTGTCAGAAGTTGAAGATGAAGAACTTGAGAATCTGCTAAATGAACTTCAGGAAAAGTTGCAGTTGTGCTCGCGATGCGGTTTGTGCAAAGAAATCTGCCCTGTATTCAATACTCTTCTAAACGAAGCTTACTCGCCCAGAGGGAAAAATATTCTCGTTGATTCAAAAAAGATAGAACCAAAAATATTTTACGCATGCGCATTATGCGGTGCCTGCGAGGAATTGTGTCCAAGCAAACTTGAACTCACTACTATTTTCAGAGCCATTAGGACAATTCTTGTAAAAAAAGGAATTGAGCTTAAAGAAAACAAGGAATTCATAGAAAATATGAAAAAACACGATGTGCCTTTTGATGTTACCAAAAAAGAACAAGAAGAGTTTTACTGTTGTTAATTATTAATAAAATCCCAACGCTTAAATCCTGATATTGTTTTCCGCATCTTTTAAGTAAATGTCAATATTGCCAAAACTCTGATTTTGCTGAAGTTCTACCTTTTGATGAAAATCTAAGTGCACTAAAGCCACAAAAGTTTGAATCTTTTCGGATTTTGAATCAGTGGCCAGAATGTCGTAACTTATCTTTCGTGTTTTGAATCTTTTAAAGGCATCCAATATCTTCTCAAAAACTTGATTTACGATAGCCCTTATATCAAACAGGGATTTCTTCTCGTAAGTCGTCTTCGGCTCTTTGTTAAGCATTTTAGAATAATGTCTTTTCTTGACACTCAAAGCATTCTCTAAAGCATCAATCAAATCGTTCAAATAAACTCTTCTCTGTCTAGCTTGTGGAACCCTGGGCCTCAGAACGAAATCCTTTTGGTTAGTCGGCAAATCATCAAGAGAATCAAAATCGGATGTATCAATTGCAAAATTATCCGCCCCATCAAAGAAATCCGGCATAAAGAAATTAGCATCCTCTTCATCAGCTGAAGACAGCAAATCCTCAAAATTCCTAAGTTTCTCGTCTATCAGCTTTTTAGATTTATATTTTAAAAGTATTGCCGCAGTTAGAACAACATCTCCAGAAATCTGAAAATTAAATTCCTTTAAAGCCTTTAAGGTATTTAGATACTCCTTTGCCAACAAAGAAACGTCAACATCCCAAGGGTCAATACTTTTCTCTTTAACAATTTTGTAAATAATATCCCGCCAGCTTAAAGATGTATCCTCATTAAACCACTGAATAATCTGTTTGGCTTCAATCATTTTAACATTATCAACTTAAAATAATACCTTATAAAGATGATCTCACATAGTTATAAAGATTTTGAAAAGATTAGCTTATTTAATCGAATACTGTTATATTGCTTCGCAGTTTATTTTAAGATATTTCTAATTGTGTGCACTTCGGAATGTCCACAAAGCTCTTTGCTTTTTCTGTGCAAAGAACATGTTTGCCATTCTCAGCCGATTTCACTTCTGGGAGAATCTTCACTTCATACAAAATTCCTATAACCCCGAAAGGCAGCGGTGATTGCCTCTTATCTAAAAGCTCACCGACATCAAGATTTGCCTCAAGCTCTGTAGAGTAACTCTTAGAAGAACCAATTACGGAAATCTTGAAAGCATCTATTTTCTGTTTACCGGTATTTTCCAGAATGAATGAGAGTTTGTTTGAATCAGTTATGCAAAGAAAATAATTCTCTTTGAATTTCTTTATATTAAAATCAACTAATCCGCATACAGGAGAACTGGATTCGTCCGAAGTAAGAAGATTTATTATATTTATCGTCAGGACTCCTAGAGATACAGCTATCGAAACTAATACTATCAGCGCAATTAAAGGTGACATCCCCTTTTGATTGTTTCTAATAATCATTTATCCCACTCATTTAAAAGGTGTTTAAACTATATTTTTCATGCGGTTCCTAAAAATGAACTTGCTATAAACCACATAAAACGCTGAGGTAAAAATAGTGAAAGCAAATAGAAGTTTATAAATTAAACCCAAAGGCAAAGCAATCAAACTAAATGACGAGAATAACAATATAAGCGTTTCAATAAAAGCTGTCATAGTTTGCAACGAAAACTTTGATTTCGCGAAATCTTCCTTAGAATATTTCTTAGTAAGAGTGTATTCAAAAGAGTAAGTTGCCATTGATGCACCCAAGGTTCCTAAATATATTCCCAGCACGATATACAAAATATTATCCTCAAAGAATAGCATTGCAATAGGGAAACACAAGAACAAAAGCAATCCAATGAGTGCTACAAAGAACGCACCATATCTTCGCAAATTACTATAGACAATTCTCGGGGACACAACTGAAGACATCATTGCCAAAGAAAAAATCAGAGTAACTGCTGTAAATCTATATTTCAAATAATTTAAACTTTCGTATAAAAAAGGCCCAACAAAAATGAGTGAGACATTTACTATTGAGTTAAAGAGCGAAAAGATGAGAATCAACGGATCCTTCCTAAAAGAACTCAAATTAACCAATTTTCCAGTTTTCTTATAAGCGTCTTTAGAATTAAAAAAGAAAAACAATGCATAAATCAAAGCAGCGGCTCCGCCAAGAACATAAATAAGATAAAAATCATTGACTGCAAGAATTCTGACAAGGTCAAATGTTGCAGTTAAACTCTGTTTTGTTGGAAGAATATCTATTAAAAAACCAAAGAAAATCATCAAAAATGAAGTAAGAACAAGACCGATTTGATTAATGGACCTTAAAACAAAAGAAAATTGTTCGTGTGGCAAAAAATTACTCTTGAACCTGTTCAAAGATGACATCACAAAACTAAAAACTGCCGGGATAAGAACTGCAAAAATCAAAAGAGAATCTTTCTGAAGAACATAAAAATAACCAAAAGCAAATAAGCAAACCGATAACAGAATCATAGTAAGAAAAATAGTGCTTTTTTTAATTTCATAGTTGTAATTAAAAGATGCGAACAAGAAGGAAAGTAATACCTGAAACAATGCTACAAGAGAGACATACATGAAAGATCTTGTGTAATTATAAACTAAAAGATTAATAAACTGCGCAGAAACAAAAACAAGGATTAACCTAATGAAAAATTCATTGATAATAAATTTATCCTTCAATTTAATAATCTCAGAAAATTTGGTAAAGTGACTACGCGACTTGCCTTCTTCGAAAAAATCGGTTTTCATTTGATTAAACGAGATTATTCAAAACACATTTTTAAAGGTTTTTCATCACTTCTCAATCAAACAATAAAAAAGGCATGCGAATTTCTTCAAAAAGCAAAAAATCCGTGATTCAAATCTAAAATCAATTATTTCAAAACAAATGGGTATTCAAATGGGTATTATATGCTATGCCCTTCTCTTCGATTCTTAACAATTGATTGTATTTAGCTAATCTCTCGGACCGGCAAGGTGCCCCGCTTTTAATTTGACCAACGCCTAAACCCACAACTAAATCTGCAATAAAATTATCTTCGGTCTCACCGCTCCTATGACTGACCATCACGTTTAGATTATTTGTTACCGCGAGTTTTGCCGCTTCGATTGCCTCGCTGACACTACCTATTTGATTAACCTTAAGCAAAAGAGCATTACATGCCTTTAATTCAATTGCTTTTTCAATGCGTTTTGGGTTTGTTACTAACAGATCGTCTCCTACAATCTGAATTTTGCCGTGCAATTCATCAGTTATTTTAACAAATTTTTCCCAATCATCCTCCGCTAAAGGGTCTTCAAGGGAAATTATGGGATAGTTCTTAACAATTGATTTATAAAATTCAATCAAATCATCTGCCGATAAATTCTTCCCGCCAAATACGTATTGGTTGTCATCAAAAAATTCACTGGCGGCGGCGTCCATTGCTATCTTAACTTTCCCTGCATAACCTGAACTTTCAATTGCCTCAACCAACAATTTGAGTGGTTCTTCATTATCCTCCAAAGGAGGAGCGAACCCCCCCTCATCTCCAACATTAATCGCATTCTTGCCGTATTTTTTCTTGATAATTTGTTTTAAGTTATGATATACCTCTGTACCCATCTTCATTGCTTCTGCAAAAGATTCGGCGCCTACTGGAGTTATCATAAACTCCTGAATATCCAACCCATTTCCAGCATGCTTACCGCCATTGATTACATTAAAAAAAGGAATCGGCATCAGTAAACTCCGATTCGAGAGCTCTGCAATATATTGATATAAAGGAATATTTCTCTCAGCAGCGCCCGCCCTGCAAACAGCCATAGAAACAGACAAAATTGCATTGGCACCAAGCTTACTCTTGTTTTCGGTGCCATCCAGTTTCAACATGATTTCATCAATTTCCCTCTGGTTTTCCGGACTTAAGCCCACCAGTTTTGGTCCGATAATTTTGTTAACATTCGAAACTGCTTTAAAAACACCCTTGCCCAAATAATCTTTCCCGCCATCTCTTAATTCCAACGCTTCATGTGAACCAGTGGAGGCACCTGACGGCACCATTGCCCTAAAGATTCCCTTATTCGTAATCACTTCAGTTTCAACAGTAGGATTGCCTCTAGAATCAAAAACCTGCCGTGCTTTTATTTTAAGAATTTCTCCCATTTTTCCATCTACTACAAAGATTTAGTTTATAAATTTTGTTTAATTTGTCAAGAATTTAAACAATGTTGGATAAAAATAAGTTGCGCAGTTTAAGTTTTCATTAAGTCAATTAAATCCTAATTAAATCAAGCCGATTAAGGAATGCAGAACTTTAAATTTAAATGATGCAGGCACTTTAAGTTTCCGAAAGTATTTGAAAAAAGATTTTGGATTTTTAACAAAATCATCAAACTTAAACATTATTTCAGCTAACAATTTCCGTTCCCCTGATATTGTAACGAAATTCTTCTGAAGAGCAGAAAATTCTTTTTCTTCAAGCAAACGACCTTCCAAGGATAAATTAAATACATCTGCTTTGGATGTTGAAACAAAAAGAGCATAATTTGTATCTTTTTCCAGCAAAACAAAATCTTCAGGCATAAATGAATCTAAAAATATTTTGATTTTTAAATTGCTTTTTGAAAGATATACTTTATTCAAAAGTTTAGTGAAAACTTCAGATTGTTTATGAAAATCAAGATAGTCTGACATCCATTGTAAAGAAAAATTAGCAACATCTATGACCCTATCACTCTTTCCGGAATTCCGCATGATAAAATTGTGCAATTTTAAGAATCGTCCAACAACAAGAAAACTGAGCTGATTAAGAAATCTGATCAAAACATCATCAAAAGTTTTGACGACATCATCAAAAACGAGATTATCCGCATAAGTAATAATTTTTTCTTCATTGGATTCAGGCATGTAATCCCTTTTTGGCAAAGGCAATTCTAAAAGTTCAACTTCTTCTTCAAGAATGCCTGAACCAATGTGCCTTTCACAAATCAAAGTTAAAGATTCGTCCATAAGTTCTTCTCGAATAATCTCAGCTCCGACAACACCATGAATTAATGAGCAGTTTTCAGGATTTAAATGGAAGCATGTAAGCCGACCAATGTCATGAAGCAAGCTTCCGATTTTGATTAAATCCAGATCAACCTCAACTCCGTTGGCTAGGAAATCCTGTGCTATTAACAAAGCAACTCTTTGAACCTCTCTTGAATGGGACAATATCTTATTAAAAGAATCTCCGTCTTTAGCAAATTTTTCAAGAAGGGAAACGGCTTCAGTTTCAGAAATCATTTTATTTGACTTTTTTATTCATTCATTTATTGATAATCAGTCATATAATCGTTATAAAAACACATTATGCTCGCTTAATTGGACTTCCCAATGGTTTCTTTAACTCCAGATTCCACATGATTGCAAATTTCTGCATAAGCTTGCTGAAATTGTCCGAAAGCGAATAAGTTTTTTTATACAAGTCGTAATAAATCATCCCCATGCTTTTCATCGGCGTTAATATTCTATCATAAAACTGCCTCTTATTATATGATAACTTTACTTTCTTTCCAATGAATGGAGGTTCATCTATTTTTGCAACATATTCGCCATTGTGGAGCTGCGTAGCGAAAAGAGACATCTCAGATTTAGTCATAATTCCTCCATGGTGTTTAAACTCTTTAAACAACTGCCTTGCAACAATTGCCTGTTGTTTAGTAGAAAAAATCACTTCGAAGATATCCTCAGGCAGGTTATACATATCAAACAAAATTACCATTTTGTATCCCTCTTTACAGTTTTTAATACCTTTTGATAAGTGGGTATAACACCCTCATCTTATAAAGCTTTCCTAAGATATGTCACTTCACAGTAAAAACTAATAAAAATCATCAATCAATGGAAAAATATTTATATTAATTAGCACATAACTCAATCAGTATAGTTAAAACTATACTATTTGGGATTTATATATTTTTCGAAAATGACTCTGAAAAAATTAAAAAAATTTTTGGATTCGCTTTATGAAGAGGATTTAATCGAGCTTTACAAGCTGCTTTCCACAAATAATGATTTCCTTGTAAATGAAATAAAAGAACAGATTATCAAAATAAACAGAAAAGAACATAAAGTTTGTTCTGTATGCGGCAATGCTTTATCTGATGAATACCTGGAATTAATCTTCGGAAAATTAAGTTTTAGGAGAAGAGCATATTTCTGCGGAAGAGACTGTTTACAGTATTTCTTAGATTCAATGGATAGGGACAGCAAACGGGATTTGATTACAGTCAAAAGCAAATCGGATTTTGAATCAGAAGAAGATAGTAATGGTGAATCTATTAAAAACCTTATTGAAGAGAAAAATCAGATTACAAAACAAACAAATGAGAGCCTGACACTTATAAAAGCGCCAATTATAAAAAACAAGAAACGCAAACCCCTGAAACTTTCAGAGAGAATATTCAATCTCTTTTTTTAAAGTTATCAAAAGTTTCCAAGGAAACGGATTAATCTTGTCTTCGTGTTTCCCATAATATCTCTTATCCATTATATCCTTGTTATTGTAACTTTCGTTTTATCTCTTCAGGAGGATAGAAAGAGAACTTTATATCTTTCTTTTCTTCATTTATTTTCTTTTCAAACAGTTCGCCAAGCTTTGCCATTTGAGTTTTAAAATCACCGCCCAATTTATATTTTTTATCATACAAATCATAAGTAATTAGGCCCATGCTCTTCATTGGGGTAATAATTCTATCGTAAAATTGCCTTTTATTATATACCAAAGGTTTATGACTTTTAATGCCTTCAATATCCCCCTTAAAAATTAAGCCAAGATGAAGCGAATTAGCAAATAGGGACATTTGCTTTTTATCAAGAACCCCATCATTCTGCTTAAAGTATTCCATAAGCAGCTTAGCGACAGCTCTCTGATTATTGGTTGAGAAAATAACATCCAAAATATCATCAGGCAAATTGAATTTATCAAATAAAATTACCATTCTCAAGCAAAATAAGGTAACAACCTTTATTTAAAGGTTGTGTTTTTTTGTATACTGTTTTATTTTTAAAGGGAGTAAACGAAAATTGTATAAATAAAAAAAATTTAAAAATAAGCAGTTTCAAGATATAATCAAGATATAAAGAAGTGAAAAAATGTCAATGCCCAATTCCAAAAGAGGTCAAGAGTTAAAACCATCAATGATTGTCGTGTTAATTATTCTTTTGTTCATAGCATATCTCCTTTTAATTCCCCCAGAGGCGAGAGATGAAATTCTGGGTTCTGATAATGAAACAACGAGCTCAAATGTTTCAACGGTTAATTCAAACACTCTGCTTTCAAGAAGTCCTGGCAAGATTAACAAAATTGATCAAGATTCGATAGAACATCCCATGCCCATGTTGTATCTCTGCGCGGAGTCATTACCCCAAGAGATTTTTTACCTAAATTCTTTTTACACAGACAGGAGCTTTTTTTCCGAAAAAAGCAATGAAGTAAGGTTCCTTCTAGATAACCCTGAAGAAGTAGAAAAAGCATATCTTAGTTTTAAAGTGGATGAATCAAAAGGAATCACTAACATAATCCTCAACGGTTATACGATTTATTCTGATAAACTACATTCTGGAAGCATTAACCCGATAGAAATTCCGGCAAAATATCTTCAAAAAGAAAACACGCTCGCTTTCAAACTGGGCAAACCATTCATTTTCTTCAAGAGCAAACTTAAATTAAATGACTTAAAGATCATAGCTAACATCCTAAAAAAAGACAGTTTAACAGCTAAAACAGGTTTTATGCTTTATGAGAAGGAATTTAATAATTTAAAGTCTGCTAAACTTTATTTCATTACCACTTGCGATATTAACAAAGTCGGCAAACTCACCATTAAACTAAACAATCAAATAGTCCACGAAAGCACGCCTGCATGCAACAACCTTAATGTAATAGAAATCAGTCAATCGAGGATACTGGAAGGAGAAAACAACTTAGAATTCTCTCTTGAAAAAGGCGTTTTAAAAATTGATGAGCTTAAACTTGTCACAAAACTGAAAGAAGCCTCTTATCCACTATACTACTTCCAGGTTTCTAAAGAACAGATTGATTCGCTCAATTCAAAAGATGCTATTCTCAAAGTCGAGTTTCCTGATGACTTGAAGAATAGAAGACTTATTGTTAACATTAATGGCATAAAAACAGATATTGAAACTTCTGACAGGATATACACTTACAAAGTAAACTCATTTCTGAGAGAAGGAAATAACTATTTAAAAATAGAACCTGTTTCAGAGGAAGTGAACATTCTGCATTTAGAGATATACATCTCCGATAATTAGGTGAAAAAAGTATGAGCGAGAAGGCTAGTCTTCTTAAAGGACTTGGGAGCGTAATTGGTAGCGCTTTTAAAAAAATCGGAGGTTTTCTCAACACACCACGAATGATAAGCCCTCAGCTTGCAGCAGGAGTAATTGGGGGGGTTGGTTTTGGAATGGGAAAGAAAGTTGGGAAAGGATTGTTCGCGTTCTTGCGCTCTTTTTTTCCATATGATGTTTACGACCTGTTCATTCTAATTACGATTTTCCAGCACATTTTCATCGACGGGATCATGTTTGGTTATTCTTACATTTCCTCAGTTTATGCAATTCATTTTTGGATAGCTCTATTTTTCGTAATGATTTTTTCAATTTTGAGGAATGAAGGAGAAGGCTTTTTGACAGCCCTGTTTAGAAACATCATTGCTTTTGGTCTAATTCTTGTGATTGAAGTATATTTCTTTCCCCTTCTGTCAAGAATGATTAATAATCCATATTTCTTGGTGAACAGGATATTACTACCAATATGGCCCTTGTTCGCACTATTGTATTCAAGCTATAAGAGACCTTCCACAACACCTTTTGTTAGAAAGATTATAGCCATTTTTTTAATATTCCTCGCACTTATGTCCTGGCCTTATATTCAAAGGATTTCATCGCAGATATCTGTTCCAGGGCTCAATCCTGGAGAACAAATTCAAGCTAAAATTGCGATGAAAAGCATCACAGAACGCTTGAAAGAAGGTTCAAAAGCTTTCTGGGGTTCCTTTAAAAATTCAATAATTAATCCAATCAAGAGACTAATAAACGGAAGCTGGATCAATGAAAGAATTGCTCCATTCCAATCAGACAGAGGACAATATGACGCCAAGCAACAAGCTTTAGAAGTGAAAATAACCTCAGCATTACCTTTGCCGCCTTATGTAGATGAAAATGAGAAAATTGAGTTAAAAATAAGTGCATCATTTAAGGGCGCTAGTCAGAATCAAATTCCCAGAGAAATCCTTAATAACACCGAGAAGTACACCATTAGAATAGACTCCATTTCTGGAGACATTGACAATGGCTACAGCATTAATTGCGACGAGCCAGCTCCTTTGAGAAATGCCTTAAGTTACCAAATCCTTAATTGCGAGATCCCTTCAGAAGCTATATCTTTTGATAAGAGCTATCAAGCTTCCCTAAAGGCCAACGTAATTTATGAATTTTCCACATTTGCAAGTCGAGAATTTTACTTTATGCAACAGCAAAAGTTATATGAATACATTGCTCAAAACAAAAATCCTTATCTTGAAGAATCGGGTTTTCTCAATGGACCCCAATCAACCAAGAGTTCTTCAGGTCCTGTTGTTGTAGGATTATCTGCCAATGGGGAAATGAGTGAATATCCCATTCAAATTTCAACCAAAAACAACAAACACATGTTTATCCTTTCCGTAAGAAACAGTGGAAGTGGAAGATTTAAGGAGATTAAGAATGTAAAGATACTTGCTCCAAAAGAAATACATCTATCAGATTGTGGCCTTGAAGAAACAGGAAAGAATTGTTTCTCGGATTTCGGTTTTGACGACACAAGCACACTACAAGGAGCTTATCATTGCTTCGAAAGTATTGAGGAAGTGAACTTAATAAAACAAGGCGACCAATACATTTTGCCATGCATTATGACTATTGACAGCAACATTCTTTCTGAAAGTTATAAAGCCGTACTGCCAGTATATACCAAAATAAAATATGAATACGAAATCTCAAGTCCCGCGGTTAAAGTAATTAAAAAAAAAACTCTCTCAGCAAAGGCTGATGAAGAATTCGTTGAAAAAATAGAAAAAACAGAATTTTCTAACAACAAGGTTAGCAAAACCTATGCTGAATTGATCGGTGATTATCCAATACTTTATTCTACAGCTCAGAAGGTTGCAGAGGAAAATAATTTTGATCCTGCACTTCTCATGGGCTTGGCAACAATTGAAGGTGGCATCCAACAGAAGCATCGTTTGGGTGAAAAAGAAAACGGCAAAGAAATCAAAATAACTAACTCAGAAGGACTTAAAAACATCAAGGGAGTCTGTCAAGTTTCCGATGCAGTTTGGGAAGACTTTGGTGAAGGATACGAGTGGGAGGATATGAACAAATATGAACCAAATATGGTTGTTGCAGTGCGATACCTAAAAAATTTAATAAAAAGATATAATAACAACTTAGGTGTTGCATTACTCGCATACAACTGGGGACCATCTAATGTAGATAATTTCTTAGAAAAATATCCGGGAGCGAGGGACAAGGAAAAGCTTGGAGAAACATTGGAGAATGCAGCTGCAGCAGCAGACATTCACATTCCCGATCAAAGCAGATTTTATCCACGAAGGGTTCTTGAAACAGCGGCTTACTTTAAGGAAGTATTAGAAAAGGCAAATCTTTATCAATCGAAAGTGTATAATTATTATCTTAACTCACCATATTTTGCCTCGCTTCCAAAACTTGGATTCGATGATCCAGTAATTTTAGGAGACAGTTATACAACATAAAATTCAGGGGGATGTAAAAAATGAAGTTATTCAAAACGCTTTTTTATTCTATTAACCCGTTTAAAGCTAAGAAGCTTTCATCAATAAAAACAATAAACATAATCCTAATTCTCCTGATATTTTCTACAATCTTAAGCATATTTAATGCTTTCCTCTATTGGCAAGATTTATCTACGCTTCTAAAAAGCAACGATTACTCTTTAAATTTAATGTTCCTCGGGAATAAACCGGTCATCACAAAACAGTGGGCACTGCTTCCAGATGATTTCAACATTTCATCTTTAAAAGTCGACATATCAAACAAAAACTTCGTAAACAGTTCAATCATTTATATCAAGAATCCGATATGCCTCAGCACTTGTTTTCAGCGGGTTGAAACTGCAAACATTACCGCATCAAGGGAATTTCATATTCTTATAAGAAACAGTTACATCCTTTTTTCAATAGGAAACATCATTTACCAGAGCTTTTTGCGACTTGGAAAATTGATAATTATTGCTCTTGTTGCAAGCATTGTTTCTTTCTCAATTCTCAGGGCAAGGAAGCGTTGGTTAAGATTCTCAAAAGTGTTCCAGGTTTCCCTGGGATACACTTCAATAATCCTAATTGGACGAATTATCAATCTGTTCAAAAAAACGTTGTATCTTGAATTCCTTTTTTACATTATTTTCTTGTTCATCTCGGCAAAGAATCTTTCTGAAAAAAAGAAGGAAATAACTTTTAACAAGAACAGAACAAAAAATCATAAGAAAAGACCCAAGAATCAAAACTCAGACATTTGGTAAAAATAAAAAAATAAGGCAACAGAAAATCTGATTAAACTAACCGATTATGGGAATTGTTAAAGATATTTTGTATGGAAATGTTTGAATCGGTCTTTGGTTCTTCGTTATGCTCTCTCTTTTCATTCGCGTTCAAATTTTCGTTAACCGACTCTTTGATTTCCTCAGAATCCTTAACATCATTCTCAGGAATCGATTTCGTTTTTCCACTGTCTGCTATTTTCTGCTCAAGTTCTTTAAGTCTATTTTCTATCGCCTGCAAGTTCGTATCAAAGAATGCTTGCAAGTTTTCAATATGCTTGTTTAAATGCGAAACCCTCTCCTGCAACCTGATAAGTTTTTCATTCAGAACCTCAATTTTATAATCCTGTTCTGTAGAAGTCTTGGATGAAGACGTTTTCTGCGACTTTTCGTTAGAAGCTTTCTTTTTTAAAGATTCTTTAATCTTTGATTTTCCTAAATTTATGTTCTTAAAGAACTTTGAATTCTCTTCCGGCGCATCAACTAATCCACCATTTTCAATCATCTCATATGCTTCTTCCAAGTCCACAGCAATACCCTTGCTAACCAACTCTTTAGCGAGATTTGCCTTTTTTTGAATTTTTTCAAAATCTAACATAGGAACACCTCTTCAGATTTGCATATTGAATATCATAAACCAAATATCACAAACTAACAAAAATAAATTAACAAATAAGGATTTTATCCAATTTTCATCATTTATAAACCTATCTCTCAAAAATCAAGATTATCAAAATTACAATTGCAAAAAATTGAAAAGTTAATCACCTACACCTCTTGAGGGGGTAAATGAAGGTTCCATCTTTGCT
Organism: uncultured Methanosarcinales archaeon; assembly: GCA_964386095.1. Lineage (GTDB taxonomy): Archaea > Nanobdellota > Nanobdellia > Woesearchaeales > JASKKU01 > JASKKU01. The sequence goes on along the minus strand of CAYLQM010000001.1, from coordinate 25,963 downwards.
CCAGGCATCTGGAAGTATGATTTTATGAAACCTATGAGACCAAGAGTCTTGTCCTTAAGCTCATCCTTATAAAACTCAAATTTAGGTTTTAACCATCTATCCAAAAATTTCTTGTAAAAAAAGCCAACCAACGGGTTTGAAGGCAAATCTCCCAAATCCATGGTCATTTTTGATTCAATATTCAAAGTAATTTCTCCACTGTCCAAAGTCATTTTTTTGCCGTCAATTACAGTTTCCACCTCTCTTAAACCAACAATATGCGCATCCAGATTCAAAGCATAATTAAAATATTTGGAATCGCTACCTTTTTTTGTTCTCCATCTGAAATATATTTCTTTAGCACTGCCCCTGTCCTCATAATAATAAGTTTCAAGGTAATTATCGCTTCCGGAGTCATCTAAAAACTTATTCTCGACAAACCATCTATGGAGAGCTTCATAAAACAAAAAAATATTATACTTTCCCTTATGCACAACTTCCTCCTTGACAACTGTTACTGTATAAAGCTCGCCCATACAACATATATTTAAAACCTTAATTTAAAAATCTTTTTAAAACATCGCAAAATCCTTTTAAAAAGCAATAAAGGATGGCAAGCAAAAACCAAAAGTTTTAAATACTTATGTTCATCACTACCCTGTGATAAAATGGCTGTGTCAAATTCAGATGAAAAAGGAGAATCTTTTAAGTCGCTTAAAGAGCTCATTGAAGAATCTAAACAAGATGCTGTGAGATGCATTACAAATGAGATTTTAAAAAATTCAGAATCAATGAATCAAAACAAAAATCTTTATGAAAAGCAAAATAGTGCAATGCAAAAAAAGATTGATTCCATCATCAAAAAAGTGATTCTAACCCGATCAAAATTATTCTATAACAATCAATCCCTTGATTTAATAAATCGTTCATTTTGGCAAAATCTAAATTTTGCAAGCGTTTATGAATCGCCTCTCAAAGAACTGATAGAAAATAAACAGCTGAAAACTGCATCCAAGTTTTATGAACGGGCATTAGCTCAACTCGATAAAGATACCAGCAAGATTGAAGGTCCGTTTATAAACATAATCCGTAACGATATTCTATTTGAAAAAATGGCCCAAAAACAAATATTTTACCATCTCATAAATTCATCTGATTCTTTGGATGAGTTCAATAAAAGAATTGATAAAATCGCCCCAAAAGAAAGACTTTCTTTAGATGATGTTATCTCTAATGCAAACTATGCAAATTTCATCTGGCCCGAAAGGAGCTTCTTTAATTTAATGTACGATGGCAGATTTGTGCCTCACTTTAAATCCAATATCAGCATGTTGAATTTAAAATATAGAGACAAAGACAATGATGAAAGATTCGCCCTTGAAAAAATAATCCCCTATTTTGAGCAATATTTAATCGAAGCCAAGAACTTCAACAAAGAAGAAAGTGAAAAGTTTGTTGAATTCAGCAGGTACATATTTCTGGAAAATCGTGATAAACATACAGAAATCAAGAACAAGATAAATAATGTTCAAAAGAAAATAAAACTTAGGATACTTGAAGCCGAAAAAAGATACAAAGAAAAGAAAATTGAAAGTCAAAGAATCAAGATTGCAAAAGACCGCGAACAGGAAAAACTTGAGAGATATCTAAAAAGACTTTACGCCGTTAACCAGAATGCTTCCTTCTTCTTGAACCAAATTGAAAAAAGTTACAAAGCGTATTTAATTATGCTAAATCTAAATTATGATAAGTTTAATGACGACGGCATAGATGTTAATACTTTAAAAAACATCTTTAAAGAATACGATCATACATTCAAGCGATATAATTTATTAAACATCGGCAACGAAATTATAAAAACGGGCATGTTGGAAAATGACAAATATGATGACCCGATTGTAATGGCATCTGAGATGGTAACACAATTTCTTCACAAAATAGAAGAAAAAATTGACAATTTCACTTACGAGGTATCCATGAATAACGATTCAAATCGCAGAATTATGACTCCGAATCATATCATTTACAGAAGAAAGTAAAACTGCTTTATTTTCTTTGGTCCTGTTCTTTAAGATTGCTTCAAGATTAACTGAGTGCAAATTAGCAAAAACTTTAAAAATCAAATACTCACCCAATTTAAATAACGCCTCGCTGGTGTAGTCCGGCCAATCATTTCGGCCTCTCGAGCCGAAGACTCGGGTTCAAATCCCGAGCGAGGCATTTCAATGTCCTAATATCATCTAACATAACCCGTTCCATTCTTTAAAGAATTCATCCAAAAACTGCTCCATAAATTTGTGTCTGTGTTCAGCAAGTTTCTTTCCTGTTTCAGTGTTCATCAAATCTTTCAACAGCAGAAGTTTTTCATAAAAATGATTTATTGTTGAAGAATCAGTGTTAAGATATTCCTCTTTACTATTATAAACCCTTGGCTTTTGGCCAGGTTCATAAATCGAGCGTTTTTTGAACCCGCCATAATTAAATGTTCTGGCAATGCCTATCGCTCCAATTGCGTCTAATCTGTCAGCATCCTGAACAATCATAAACTCAATCGGTTTCTGCCTAACTTTTTTGATGCGCCCCTTAAAAGAAATATCTTTAATTATATCCACAACAGCACAAATAGTTTCTGCATCAACGCCTAAAGATTGAAGAAAATCCTCTGCTTTCTTTAGTCCTATGGATTCATCGCCATCAAAAAATTTGTAATCCGCAATATCATGCAAAAGCGCACCAAGTTCTGCAACTAATTTATTTACCTTATAACTCTTACTCTCAGTCTCAATAATTTTTTTTGTGAGCATCCAAACACGATAAACATGCCACCAATCATGCCCAGATTCGTTATCCTTAAGCTCTTGCTTAACAAACTCAACGGTTTTATTAATAATCTCTTGGGAAGTCATAATCTTTTAGAAAAAACAATTCTTTATAAGGATTTTCACAAACACTAACCCAAAGAAACTAAAAAATGTTTCCTTAGCTTACACAAAAACCTAAGATAAATATTAAGAAAAGACTAATCAAAAAATTGATAATTACAAAATCTCAATCCTTTTCGGAATCAATAGTTTCCACCGCTTCTAAAGTTTTGGATTCCAAGACAACCTCTTCTGTAAGCTTTCTGGAGAACCAAACATCACTCCTCTTATTATAAACGTACATATAAACAAAACTCAAAGAAACGATTTCTATCAAAAAAGCAAGCCAAATTCCTAACTCCCTAAGATTAAACACTAAAGATAAAAGGTATGCCAAAGGCAATCTTACAAAAAACAACGAAACAAATGCAAAGAACATTGCCAATTTGGTATTACCCGAACCATTTGCTGCTCCTTCTATAATCAATTGAATGCCCAAGAAACCAAAGGCAAAAGAAATTAATCTCACAAAGATTTTACCAATTTGTATAACATTTTGATCACTCACAAAAAATCCTATGATTTGTTCAGCAAAAACAAATGTTAAGACCCCCTCAATAGTTAAAGTTAAGAAAGCCAAAATCATGCTGACCTTTGTTGTTTTCTTAGCCCTCTCTTTTTTGCCAGCGCCTAAATTCTGACCGACCAAAGTTGATGTGGCAACAAAAAACGCGAAAGAAGGAATTATCACAAAACTAAACAATCTCATGCCAATGCCGTATGCTGCAATCACGTTTGAATCAAATCTCGAAACCAGAAAAATCAGCAACATCCCGCCAAAAGACCTTGCAATTTGCTCCAAGGAAGCAGGATAACCAATCTTTACCAAGCGCCTCATTTGATTAAAATTCGGCTTCAAATCTTTGAAATGAAGTTGTATTTCTCCTCTTTTCGTGCACAAAAACAGGAATGCAATTAACGAAGCCACGGCCTGTGTGAGAATAGTAACAAAAGCTGCCCCCTTTACACCCATTGCTGGGAATATCCAACTGCCATTTATAAACAGCGGATCAAAAACAAGATTGAGCAAAACTGAAATAAAGAAAATCCTTGTAGGAATCTTGGGAGTACCCACACCTCTCATCAAAGAATTAAAAACTGCAAAGGTAAACACAAAAACCGAACCTAAAAAAATCGTTCTAAGATAAGCTGTTGAATTGTTCAAGATGTAAGAATCAGATGTAAAAAGGGGCATCAGATAAGGAGTCAAAAAATAACCTGTTAATGTTATAAACAGAGAGCCAATTATTGAGAAAGTTATCGTCTGCGCCGAGATATAATTAACCATTCTTTTGTTTTTTTGACCTTGATACTGAGCAACGAGAATACTCCCTGCAAGAGCAAAACCATTAACCAAAGAGAATAACAGAAAGTTTATTGGGAAACTCAAAGAAACGGAAGCTATAGCTTTTGAACCAAGTTTACCTACCCAAAAAGTATCTGTAATATTATATGCTGTCTGAAGCAAGTTTGCAATAAGCACCGGGATAAAAATCTTAAAAATTGCCTTTACAATGGATCCATCTGTCAATTCAGTCTTGTTAGTCATCATTTCACCATTAAAAACGCGAAGAAATTACGAGGAGATGGATTGGTTTTATAAATCTTTCCAAGACGTTAAATTCAAGAAATTAAACAAAAAAGGGTAACAAAGAGAATAAAATTAAAATCAAAATAGTTTTTTCAAGTCTTCTTCAGCTTCATCCAACGCGTTCTTTATTTTATTCTTATAATCCACAGGCAAATCCAAAACAGAGTTGAGTATTGAGCCATCATCTAACTGAATCTGTTCCTGCGACTGATAAAATTCTGAAGAAGGCACAGAGCCTATGAAAAAATAAGGAGAATTCAAAAACACTGAAGCATTGCTCAAGTTTGGCGATGGCATATCCACTGCTATTGCTAACAAGTTGCCTGTTTCGTTGCTAAACGCAAAAAAATCATCGCGATTCTTGAAAAAGGTGTATCTTTCAAGAACTTCCTTGCTTAAAGTTTCTCCCTTGAAATAGTTTTCAGAGAGGATAAGTTCATTGTTATTATTTCCAACTGAGAAATACTTTGCTGATGACAACGGATGAACTGTCGGGTCGTCACTTTCTTTAACAGATTTAAAAATCTCCTCAGGAAGTGGTGCAGCAACAAGATTTAAATCAGGTGATGAATCAAGTATAATGTGTTCAATGTTTGCCAAAGTTAAAGCTTCGGAAACTGTAGCTGTAGCATAATGCAAAAATGGATGATAGTCACACACCGAATACAGCATCATTGTTGCATCAGGTGAATGCTTCTGGAAGAAGTCTTCTAAAATTAAAATTCCGCCCCGTCCATCACTAATTCTTAAAAAAAGATCGGACGACTCATAAAGAAGCGCTTTTAAATAATAACCGTCTTCAACATCACTTTTATCAACAAAGTAATAATAATGGCTTTCTTCAGGTTCTTTTGTTGAAACATATTCATTCAGCAAATCATCCAAACGACTTACCAATTCAGGAAGCTTTCTGCCAAAAACTGGCATGGGAGTTGTTAATTCAGTTGAGAAATCCAGACTTATGGAAGGGTTTTGAGGCGTTGTAGCTATGATTGAAATTTGGTAAGGGAAAAGGTTCATATCAGGAACCCTAAGGTCTAAATACTCCTCAATTTTGGCATAAACCTCATTTTCATTGCTCGAAGCCTTAAGTGTGTCTTTCAGGATTAATTCACCATTCCCGTAGATTTGCAGATAAACCTCTGTAGCATCAGGCGAAGATAAATCAAAACTAAGAATTGAATCACCGACAAAGATATTGTCATTTGTCTCGCCTGACTGGGCAACTTTAAAGTTATAAAGGTTGAATGCGGTGTTGTTTGGACGGACACCACACGATGAAAGAGCAACTGCTGCGGCTCCACAAAGCAAAGCTTTCTTAAGAATATTTTTCGAACGGTTTTCCTCGCTTGAAAAGTCATACTCGGATTCAACTTTTTTTTCTAAAGATGGTTTCATAATATCACCACTGTAAAGGAATGAATCAATAATTTATATATTTTTTGTTTTTGTTGAGTGAAAATGTTTTTAATCTATTGCTTTAATTATTGCTTTAATTACATTAGGTCAAAACATTATGCAACATCAAATTCAAATAAAATATGAACAAAAGATGAAACAAAAGACAAGAACAATTCAAAACTATAAAAAATAAAAATAAAAAATCTAACAGGTGCCTGATGGTGATGATGCTGTTGTCTCAATTGTTTCGCTGCATTCAGTTGGTTTATCGTTGTCGTTAAATAGAGCGCACAATTCTTTCTTTATTTCATTTGCATCCCTGCTGCCTGAATAAGTTTCGCCATTTATCAAAAATGTTGGGGATGCTGAAGGATGCACAAGTTGCCCTCCATACAATGTATACAGCTCATTGTTCAAATCAGCCTCTTGTTTTGCAATCTCAAACTTTCTCGTATCAAAGCAGTTCTTTATCTGGGAAATTTCATCATTTCTAAGCCCCGCGTTCTTAGCTGCATCTTCCCAACAAGTATCCGCATTTCCAGAATTGCAGTCTTTATTAACTTGTAAAACGAAATCAAAGAATTTTCTCAATCCAAACAGGTCTAATGCGCAAAGCTCCCTTACATCCTGATTGGCCTCTTGGACCCCGTGAAGCGAAGACAAACTGCTTCCATCTGTGGACAGGATATAATGTGGAACAATCTCTACTTTGTCGCCCAACAAAGAATAAATCTTCTCCGCAGCTTCTTCAGCAGGGTTGCCATAAGGGCAAAAAGACATAACAAAGTAATCCAATCTAGGTTTACCTGAGCCGTAGTTCAAGACTTCCAAGTTGCGCTGAGCATAATTCTGTAATAAATCTAGATACTGCTGCCTTTCTTGTGGGTCTGCTGGCCAAGTTGAACCTATGGCTTTATCAGTTAAAAGATACTTATCTTTGGACTGCCTGAAGAATCTTGATACACCTTGCGCCTGCCAAGCATTTGTCTTTGTAACACTATCACTGAAAATGTAAGCCGGCAAATGTTCAATGCCATATTTCTCTATAAGTTCTTTGCCTTCAGCTGTATCTGCTTCAACCTCTCTAACCTCTAAATTCAAAAAGTATCTCCGATTAGTCATCATAACTCCAGAGGTTTCGCAAATTGGACATTCGTCATCATTAATCACTATCAATTCTACCTTTGCATCGTCAGTATAAACACACTTAGCTTCCTTTGTGCCTGGGTTTTCACATTTTGCTATCTTTCCTTCCTTTGTAGGACAATCAGAATCTGAAGTGCAAACTGGGATATCCTCACAAGCATCTGAATGTTTTAATGAATCTAAATTGCATAAAACCGTCATCATGCTGGCAGCACTTCTTGAACCCGTATAAAGTTCGTCGTTAACAAAGATTGTTGGCGAACCGCTAACCTGATGCTCCTGATCCAGTTCATACTGTTCCTTCACCAAATCAAGCCCTTCCTCCTGCTCACAACTTTTTATTTTTCCAACATCAAGACTCAGGTCTTTCGCAACCCCTTCCCAACAAGTATCCGCATTTCCTGAGTTGCATTTATCATTCATCGCAATTGCAAACTCGAACCATTCATCCATACCAAAGTATTTGGCCACGCAAAGTTCTCTAATATCCTGATGCAGTTCTTGAATGCCGTGCATAGAACAATAAGTTTTTCCATCTGCCGGGTCTTCAATGCAAAAATCCTCGCTGCCGCCCGCATAGTCAGTATAAATAACATACCTTGGGTTAAAAGTTACGGCATCTTTCATGCTTTTGTAAACATCATAAATGAATTCTTCTGCTTGATTCCCAAAAGGACAATAAGCCATCACATAAAAGTCCACCGCGGCCTTTTTTTCATTATTATTTGTCTCACCAATATTTATATTCTCATTGTTGTCCATTCCTATTATTCCTCCTGTTAAGGACCTATTGCCTGCGGAATTACTGTTTGCAGCGCCAGGATGATATACCAATAAGAATATCAGGATTAATAACTCTATTAAAGAGACAATTGCCCACACATTCAACTTGGTTTTCTTAGTTTTCTTACTTTTTCTGCGTTCAGATTTTGATATCTGCTGTTCAGCATCTTCAGATTTGCGTTCTTTCTTTGATTCATGATATGAATGAGTTGTTTTATGCTCTTTATTCCGCTCTTTATTCATTTCACTCTTTCTATGCTCTGCTGTCACAGGTTTTTCTTTTTTGTTTTTTCCTTGGTCCTGTGAAGAATGTTCTTTCGGATCAACTTCTTTTTTATTCCCTTTTTCCCTTAAGATCTTGGACTTATATCTAATCCTAGGTTTCTTCCCTTCTATCATTTTATCACCCATTTTAAGATGGACCCCTCATTGAAAATCAAGGAGCATATTCCAATATCAAAAAATTAACATCTTCAAAGTTTCCTAAACACAATCCTCAAAAAATGATTCCAGCTTTGAATCAAAATCATCTGTCAAAGACTTGCCGTTATTCAAACAGATAACTTCCGGAATATAACCCTGATAAACCGAGGACAGACAATTTTTAATCAACGAAATAGTTTCATCATCCGGAGTTCCTATATATGCCTTCCTATCTTTGTCAGCAAAAAACGATTTGAACATATCGCAATCATCACAAATAATGAAAAAATCCACATCTTCAGATTGCTTTTTCACGCATTCTTTTAAATCTGAATTGAGTTGCCGATTCCCCTGCATGCTCAAATTATCTTCAGGCACATCAATTTGAACCGTTTTTAAAGTGCTATCATCTTTAATGGAATTATCATTTATTGCAATTGAGTCATCAACATCAGACGGAATCATCCCGGAATAATCTTCAAAATCTGCCAAAAACCTGATGTCGGCTTCCTTTACAAGCTCATCAACTTTTTCCTGGATAAAGATAATTCTCTTTTGCGCAAGCAACGCTTCCTTAAGAGTTTGCTTAACGGAATCGTTTACTGCATCCGCCGAACCGAACTGTTGCTCAACAAAATCATTAACTTCGTTATCATCAATATCTATCTGATTAAAGTAATATTGTTCAAACAGCTTCTGAATATATATTTGCTCTCTTAACATATTTTCGAACATCTCTTTGCTTAAATTCAAAGATTTCAGAGTAAAATCAAACTGTTGCTCTCCACCAACCTGTTGAATATATTGGTCAAGATACTGTTTCACTTCAGAATCATTAACGGTAATGCCTAAAGACTTCGCCTTGGAAACGAGAACCTTCTGTTCTATCAACAACTGCAAAACGTCAGATTTGGCAACAGCAGGATTTCCAATTTTCAAGCTGTTATATGTTGCGTTAAACTCGCTCTGATAAATCTTCTCGCTGTTTACAAGAACCATTACCTTATCTGATTCAGGAGAACCGAACATTCTTTTAATCCCATTCAAGTCCGAGAATATATTAAACTTAAACTGCAACTCTAAAAGTATCAATATTAGCAAAACAAACGCCAAGGGTTTGTAAAAATTAATTTCTTTTTTTTTCATAGTTACCATCCGCGAATGTTAAATAATTTAATTCGAAAAAAAAGATATATAAAAACTTTTTGGAAATGGAAAGATAAAAAATGACAAGAAATATAAAATTCACTATTAAAACAATATCAAACAAAACAATATCAAACTCAGACAAAAGACCACATAAAAGATGATAAAATCCAAAAGAACAAAAAAAGAGGATTTGGACACGCATAAAAAAGATAATCCAAAGTTTAAATATCTTGACGACTTGCCTTCTGATGCAGGGTTTGTTGCCTTTGGAGAAACAATTAACGAACTTTTTGAGAATTGCGCCACTGCATTATTGTCGCTAATTGCAAAAATCAAAGAGATAAAAAAACAAAGAGAGATTAAAATAAGGCTTGAGAATGAAAGCGTCGAAGGTTTGTTATATGATTTTTTATCAACCTTAATCTCCGAATCTGAGATAAATGAACTGTTTTTCTCAAAGGTCAAAGTGCAGATCACAAAAAACGAAAAGAGGAAATTCCTGCTAAGAGCAGAAGCTTATGGTGAAAATCAAAATCAGAAGAAAGGCCTGAATTTAGTTAAGGCCATAACGCTTCACGATTTTTCAATAAATAAAAAAAACAACGGATATTCTGCAAAGATTTTTGTGGACTTATGAGAATACACTATTCCTTGTCAAAAATCCAAAAATGAAAGATTCAAAAGAAAGGGGATTGAATGAAAAGAACAATCAAATCAGAGCACCAAAAGATACCTCTATAATCTACGAAGAAAGTACGCCCATTTTTCCAGAAGACAGCGAAAACTCTCAAACGCTTGATGAAAACAAAGGGTTCTTTGTTAGATTAATTGCGATTCTGATTGCTGTTTCCATAATTGTTTTTTTCATAATTCCAAATTCTATATTTGAACCTGAAAACAAACCCCTGAAAATCCCTACATTAAAAGAACTCAACGACAAAGGATTCCTAAGCAATCTAAGCATTAAACCGTTGTTAACAAATCAAAGCATCGTTGAACAGCTATTAATACATCGAACGCGAATTTCACCAGAACTGAAAACAATTGCCGATTACATTGCTTCACAGGTCTGCCCGTATAAAAAAGGCAACAATGAATTATGTTATGCCAAGGCAATATACTTTTTTGTCAGGGACAATATCCAATACATTCCTGATCCAGTAAAAACAGAATTTATTGAACCGCCTCAAATAACGCTTAAATCAGGTTCCGCAGACTGCGACGGCATAAGCGTCCTTTTAGCTTCCTTGTTCACCCACATAGGCATAGAATCAAGATACCTGCTTTTAAAGAATCACATCTTCATAGAAATTAAACTGAAAAATCCTTCCAGATATGAAAACAAAGATGGTTACATACCCTTAGATGCTGCTTGCAAAGATTGTGATTTTGGCGAGCTTCCCAATTCTGTGAAGATTGAACCACTCGCTTTAATTTAGAATTTACTTTAATTCAAACTTTTGTTCAATATGCATACTTGATTAATTTTTTAAAGAAGATAACATTTCTCCCAAAATATGGTTATTTTAAAGAAACATCCTGATAAAAAAGAGGACATCCTTCGGGTGTTGCATCCTGTTGTTAAGGAATGGTTCTTTTCTAAATTCAAGGAGTTCTCACTTCCCCAGAGGTATGGAATCTTAGAAGTGCATTCCCGAAACAACATACTGATTTCAGCACCAACCGGTGCCACCAAGACCCTTACAGCATTTCTTTCGATAATCAATGAACTTGTTGATTCTGCCGACAAGGGGATACTTGAAGACAAAATTTACGCAATCTATGTGAGTCCATTAAGAGCATTAAATTATGATATTGAGTTTAATTTAAAGCAACCGCTTAACGAAATTGAAGGACTCTTCGAGAAGCATTCAAAAAAAATTCAGAAAATCAGAATAGCCACCAGAACCGGAGACACTTCCGCTTCAGAAAAATCGCGAATGTTAAAAAAACCGCCCCACATTTTAATTACTACCCCCGAAACCCTCTCCATTGTTTTAAGTTCAAAAAAATTTAGAGAAAAACTGACCAATATAGACTGGGCAATTATTGATGAAATTCACGCTTTAGCTGAGAACAAAAGAGGCACAATGCTCTCTTTAGCGCTTGAATTTTTAGACCGGCTAAACAACTATTCCATAACGCGCGTGGGATTATCCGCTACGGTTTCCCCTATTGAAGAGGTTGCCAAATACCTGGTTGGTTTTAAGGGAAAAAATCCAAGGGATTGCAAGATTGTTGATGTGCAGTTCATAAAACAACTCGACTTAAAAGTAATTAGCCCCGTAAAAGATTATATCTACACAGATTACCATACCCAACACACTGCCTTATATAATTTGCTCCACAACATAATTCAAGAACATAAGACAACTCTAATTTTCACCAATACGCGAGCTTCAACCGAAAGGGTCGTGGACACTCTCAAAACAATGTTCCCACAAAATTACAATGACAATACCATAGCCGCACATCACAGTTCATTATCTAAAGAAATCAGATTAAATGTTGAAGACAAATTAAGAAAAGGAAAGTTAAAATGCGTTGTTTCTTCCACATCTTTAGAACTCGGAATAGATATTGGTTATATTGACATCGTTGTTTTATTATCCAGTCCCAAATCAGTTTCCCGTGCATTGCAAAGATGCGGAAGGAGTGGCCATCAATTGCATAATGTAACCAAAGGAAGACTTGTCACCTTAGATAGAGATGATTTGATTGAATGTTCCATCATCCTAAAAGACGCAATTGAAAAGAAAATTGACAAGATTCATATTCCAACAAATGCGTTAGATGTTTTAAGCCAGATGGTTTACGGGTTTTTAATAAATGAAAGCATCCTACAGGACCAACTTTACGAAATCATAAGGGGTTCTTTCAGTTATCACAAACTAAAAAGAGAAGATTTTAATTCAGTTATAGGATATTTAACAGGAGAAAGTTTGTCTTTGGAAGAGAGAAATGTTTATGCAAAAGCAGTCAGGTTTGAGGACAATAGTCTAAAAGCAAGAGGAATGTTGTCCAGAGTCCTCTTCATGACGAATGTGGGAACAATTCCAGATGAAGCGCGAATAAGGGTTAAACTTGGAAACAGGGTTATAGGTTACCTTGATGAAGCTTTCCTGGAAAGATTGAGGCCCGGCGATGTTTTTGTTCTTGGAGGAAGCACATATGAGTTCAGGTATAGTCGGGGAAATACTGCTGTAGTCAAAACAAGCATAGGTAGGCCACCCACAATTCCATCATGGATATCTGAAATGCTTCCCTTAAGCTTTGATATTGCTTTAGATATCTCAAAGTTCCGAAGGTATATCACTGAATTGTTTGAACAAAAGAAGGACAAGAAGGAGATTCTGAAATTCATAAAAGATTACCTTTATGTTGATGAAAATGCCGCTTTTGCAACATACAGTTACATGTATGAACAGTTCATGTTCTCAAAGATACCGCACGACAAAAGAATCATAGTTGAAACATTCAATGACGAACAACAACATTTTGCCGTATTTCACACAATGTACGGAAGAAGGGTCAATGATGTTCTTTCCAGAGCAGTCGCATTTTATCTCTATGTAAAAAATAAAACCAAGCTCAACATAGGGATTACAGACAACGGTTTTTACATTTCTTCAGAAAGAAAGCTCAACTTGGGCAAACCTCTTGAATCGCTTGCTTTGCAGAACATAAGAAAACTTATGGAGAAAGCTATAGAAAACACTGAAGTGCTAAAGAGAAGATTCAGAAATTGCGCTGTTAGGGGATTAATGATTCTAAGAAATTACAAAGGACGCACTAAGAGCGTTTCAAGGCAACAGTTCTCTTCTCAAAGATTATTGAGATATCTTATGGAGAATTTCAACGGATTTCCTATCTTGAAGGAAGCCAAACGAGAAGTGCTTGAAGACCTAATGGACATTGAAAATGCTATCAAGGTATTCAAAAGCATCCGAGATGGAAAAGTTAAGATTGAACAAGTTAATCTTCCGTTCCCAAGCCCTTTCGCAACAAAGATGGTCCTTGAGGGTAAAACAGACATATTCAGAATGGAGGATCGTTTAAAGTTTCTCAAAGAATTGCACCAAAAGATTCTAGCAGACATATCCAGGAGATATAAGAATAAAAATATTGATGCGGAAACATTGAAAGAAAGCTTTTCCTACGATAAATTCTGGAAAGAATTGGAAGAGCAAAAAGAGTTTGAAGAAGAAGAAAACAGGGAAATGATGAAGCTTGAATTCATTGCAGTAACTGACAAAATCAATGCAACCGCGGATCAAAAACGAAAAATGATGGAATTAATTGATGGATACAACAAATTTGATGAGAAATTTATACTTTGGGTTTACGATATCATTCAAAACAAAGGAAACTTATTAAATCCCAAACTTGTCAGGTTCCTCGTCAACAGGTTAAAGGAAGTCAAACATTAAACTGTTTAATCAACCGCTTCTGAACGTAATGTCCTATCTCTTTGTTTTGTGGATTTTAACAGCATCAACCAAAATTCAGGACTGCAAACCGATACCTTTAAATATGCGCCAGCGGCCGAAAAAAGTATGATAAAGGCAGTTTTATTCGACTTTGACGGCGTGATTGTTGATTCTTTGAATTATGCTTTTGAGAACCTCAATAAAATTCTTAAAAAATTCAAAATCAAACCATTAAAAGACATTAATGAATTTAAATCTTTAAGAAAAAAAACAATTATGGATTTGTTCAAACAAAAGAATCCTAATTTCATAAAGAAGATTGCGATATTAACCTATTCATTCTTGGTGTTCTCAAGGAACTTTGATCCGCCATTAAAACACGGCATAAAAACTCTTGTTGAGAAATTAAACAAACAGGGAATTGATTTAATTATCGTATCCAACAATTTCAAAACAATTATTAAAAGAATTTTGAAAAAACATGACATCTTGAAGTATTTTAAAGAAATAAAGGGCTTTTCATTAACATCCCACAAAGACAAGCGAATCCGAAAAATATTAGAGAAACGAAAGCTCAAATCACAAGAATGCATCTTCATAACTGACGGGATTGATGATTTGGAATACGGGAATAAAATCAGGGGCCTGATCAAAATAGGAATTTGCGACGGGTTCTCAACAGAAGAGGACATTATATATAACAATCCAGAATGTTACGCTTGTTCCATCAGGGAACTTTCAGGACTGTTAAACAAAATTTTAAATATGAAATAAATCAACCCAGCCATAATGATAATTAAATCTGTTAAACTTAAAAACATTAGAAGCTATAAAGACACAACCGAGATTGAAATTCCAAAAGGAAAAACTCTTTTTTTGGGCGATATTGGGGCAGGCAAAAGCACTATTCTTCAAGCTATTGAATTCGCTTTGTTTGGGACTGGCACCAGTGGTGATTCCCTCAAAGCAAGCTCGTTATTAAGAAGAGGAGAATCGTCAGGGTATGTTGAACTTACTCTGATGATTAACAATGAAAAAATCATTATTAGAAGAAATCTGAAGAGATTAAAAAATAGCATAAAACAAGAAAACAGTTACATCATAATCAACGGAATAAAAAGCGTTCTTAGTCCCACAGAACTTAAACAAAAAGTTATCAGTCTTTTAAATTATCCATCAGAACTTGTAAGTAAATCCAAATCTCCCATTTTCAGGTTCACTGTGTACACGCCTCAAGAACAGATGAAGCAAATATTCAATATAAACGATGATGAAAGAAAAGAGACTTTCAGAAAGATATTTCAGATTGAGAAATACAAAAAAATCAGGGACAATTCTCTAATATTAAAACAACTGCTTAAAGAGAAAAGAGAATATCTTGAAGGTTACTGTTCTGATATTGATAATAAAAAACAGGAACTCAAAGAAAAGAACAAAAATCTTTCAGAATTGAATTCTTCGATAAAAAGTCTTGAGAACACGATTAAACAATTGAAAGAACAGGAAGAAAAACTCAATGAAAAAATAAAAAAGCTAAACGAGAAAGAAAAGGAATTAATGACGCTTGAGAAATTATCATCAAGGATTCAATCAGAAACAGAGCTTGTTGCCAGGGAAACAATCAATAGAAAACATGAAAACGAAGCCCTGAAAAAAGAATTAGGGTCGTTAAAGCATGAGATTTCAACTTATAAAGTATCCGTAGAAAACAAAGACAAGATTTCTTCTGAAATCAAAAAACTGAATGATGAAATAACGCAACATAGCCTAAAAATAAACTCGCTAAGAAAAGAACTTGAGAACATTGAATCACAATTAAAAAGAATTGAACGCGATGAAGAACAGTTGAAATCCTTAAAATCAAAACTCGGGGAATTGAAGAAGAGTGCAATCGAAACCCCCGAAATATTAAAAAAACAAATTAAAACAAAAGAGGAGGTCAAAGCAACACTGAACCTTGAAAAGCAGGAGATCGAGAAAAAAATTTATTCAAACAAACACAAGATTGTTGAACTTCAAGGCATAATTAGCAAGGTTTCGGATTTAAAGGTTTGTCCCATGTGCTTACAAAAAGTCAATGAGGAGCATAAAACAAAGATTCAAACAGACAACAATTCTAAAATAAAGCAACTTGAAGAACAAAATCAGGAATTATCAAAAGAAATAGAAGAAATCTCAAAGAATATTAAATCTGTTGAAAAAGAATTAGATAAATTGAAAAGAAGATATGAAAAGTCTTTAATTGTTTCTGAACAGATTTCCAGTCTAAAAAAACAAATTTCAAACGGCAGCAAAGAGATTATTCACAAAGATGGATTGTTAAGCAGAGAAAAAGACATCAAAACAAAATTAAAAATTCTCACATCAACAAACATTGAAGAAAAAAGAAAACATCTTACCAGGCTTGAAGAAAAAATTGAAACAATAAACATAATAGAAAAAAAGCAGCTTCTCATAAAGGAAAGGGAAAAAAGGGTGCAAGAAAACATTTCAAGGATTCAGGAGTTAAAAGAGAAAATAAAAGAGTTAAATCATAAACAAATAGAATGTTCTGATAGGAAAAAAGTTGTTGAAAAGGAAATCGAAGAACTCAAACCCGTCGAGAACGAATTCCTTAAAATTAAAGAGAATTTGAGCAGATTTTTATCTGAACAATCTATGAAAACCGAAATGCTGGATCAGCTCAAAAAAGAAATAGACAAATTAAATAGAGAGATTAATGAGAAAGAAATTGCAATTAAAAAACTAAAAGAAATGAATAAAATCTTAAGCTGGTTATCCGAAGTATTTAATCCCATGGTTGAAAACATTGAAAAACACCTTTTTGCAAGGGTGTACCATCGATTTAATGAACTGTTTAAGAACTGGTTATCTAAACTTATTGATGAAGAAACGCTTAAGGTTGATTTGGACTTATCGTTTTCTCCAAGGGTTAGACAGAACGGTTATGATGCTTCAATCTTTGATCTATCCGGTGGCGAAAAAACGAGCATTGCCTTGGCATACAGATTAGCACTTAATCAAGTAATAAACGATCTTTTATCTGAAATAAAAACCAAGGATGTAATTATATTAGATGAACCCACCGACGGATTCTCAACCGAACAGATGGACCGTGTAAGAGAAGTCTTAAACGAATTAAATATTAAACAGATAATTTTAGTAAGTCACGAAAGTAAAATAGAAAGCTTCGTTGACAACAAATTCCGGATATACAAAGAAAACTCAATCAGCAGAGTTTTGGAAGCATAATTTCATAATTTAATTGACTGGGAAGTAATAAACAAATATTTTATTTGGTTTTACCCAATTCGTGAACAAACAAAAAATCAAATAAAAAATGAATCGGTACTTATTATCCATAGGCATTACTTTCGTCATATTATTAATAATTGCAAAGATTACTCTTATCATCAAAAGAATACGAATCAACTCAAGATTGGAAAGAGAAACAAAAGAAGAATTAAAACGAATAAAAATCGAAACAAAAAAGAACAATCGTTACCTCAAAAAGATAAATAAATGTGTTGAAAAGATTTCGCAGTTAATAAGCATGCACAGAGTTTCAAAAACAATCAAACTCTTCGATATCATAAAAGAGAATTATTCTAAACTTTCTGAAGAAAACAAAAACGCCCTTTCTAACGAAATATGCGATGTGAGTTTGGGATTGTTCGACGAATACTTTCAGGAAAAACGGTATAACTCTGCCAGAAAAGTTTACGATTTCTTGTTAAGCGAAGTTTATCCAAAAGCCACTTCAATAAAAAAGGATTCCATCTACCTAGAACTCAAAAACAGATACGAATTATTAATGTCCACAGGACTGTACAAAGTTAAAAGAGAATAAAAAGGACAGAGTCCCATCTCACAAACAAACCAAATCTTAATGAAAAGCATAGAATAGACTGAATTACTCTTCCATTGATTCGTTGTCTTCACGACCTTCATTCCTGACAAACTCCCGTACATATTTTATATACCCCTTCCTCATAGGGATTACCATCTCATCCCATTCGATATCCACGCTCATAATTATATTAGGAGTTTTTGCCATATTTAAGATTTTCAAAAGAATTAAAAAGAGTCAATTTGTAACCACTCAATTAAGTTGTATCTATGTTTAGCGATTTAATAAAAGGTATATTTTTAATATGCTTGCAATTAATTAATGATATGCAATTCCACAATATCTCCTTCGGAAAGTTTGTGTTTTAAACCTTTCAACTGACCTGGAAATTTTACACTTCTTCCCCAAACCCGCGCGTATTTAAAATTTTTTACAAAACTCCTGTGAATTTTATTGCAGACATCCTCAATTGTACAACCTTTCCTCATAATCAATGGCTCTTCCAAGTCTGGCTCTTTGTTAGGTTCCTTCATAAAGATATGTATAAATCCGAACTTATCATAGATTAACTGCTTAAGTTCTTCTATATGAAATTTGTTTTTAGCAGAAATCAAGATGTCAGGGTTTATTTTTTCTCTAGTTTCCTTAAGAATTCGTTCATTCACCAAATCAACCTTGTTAACAACAGTAATGGCTGGCAGATATCTTTTATTTCCCTCGATTACATCAATCAAATCATCATCGTTAATGTTCTCCCTAATCAGAACATCTGCATTCATAATCCGAAATTGATGAAGAATCGTCTTTATGGTTGAGACATCTATTTTCGTGAGCTTAACTGTTTTAAGGATTTTTATTCCATTAGACATTGTACGTTTAATAATCACATCTGGTTTGTGTTTATTCAATCTAACTCCTGCATAGAAAAGCTCTCTCTTAAGGGACTCAAATTGCTTAAGATTAGTTGCATCAACAACCATAATAACTAAATCGCAATTCCTTACAACACTAAGAACTTCCTTACCTCGACCTCTCCCTAATGCTGCGCCATCAATAATACCTGGAACATCTAAAATTTGAATCTTTGCAAATTTGTATTCAAGCAAACCTGGAATCACATCCAAAGTAGTAAACGCATAATCACCGATTTCTGAATTTGCATTCGTTAAAGCATTTAAGAGAGTAGATTTACCCGTAGATGGATAACCTACCAGAACTGCCGTACCATCACCGCTCTTTCTAACAGCATAACCCTGACCGCCGGAAGAAGATTTCGTTCTCTGTTCAATCTTCTCTCTAAGTTGAGCAATCTTAGCTTTAACTAAACCAATATGATGCTGAGTACGTTTGTTATACTTTGTTTCAGACAATTCTCTCTCTAACTCCTTAATCTTCTCATAGTAATCAGGCATAGTTTTTCAGAAAGAAAAAGGTTTTAAAAAACTATCTAAAATAAAACTACCTAAAATAAAAGAAATAGCAAAAAGAAAAATAAATTTATCGTGCTTTCTCAGCGCCCTTGCCTTTCCATCTCAGACCTCTAAATTTTCTTGCCGCACTAGTTAAACCCCTATACACTCTTCTAACGTTCTTCTTGTTAGCAATCCATGAGATATCCTTGTCGTTCATAATGGCAGGATGATTCTTATCAACCAAAATTACTTCATAATAATAATGCTTGCCATCTTTACCTACCCAATAACTATTCAGGACTTCAAGGTTTGGATACCTGCGCTGAGCCCTCAACTCACAAACATAACGATAATTAACCTTAAGCGTTTTCCATTTTCTGCTCGTCTTGGACCTTCGACCGCCGGAAATTTTCTCCCGTTTTTTGGTGCCCCTTTTAACACGCACCCTAACAATCACAAAACCCTGCTTGGCTTTATAACCTAAAGCCCTTGCTCTATCAATCCTCGTAGGTCGTTCCAATCGGATTACTGCCGGCTCTCTTCTCCACTTAACTAATCTTTCCTTGTACAACTCACCTAAAGAATCTTTTGGTCTTTTCCAAACTTGCCTAACATACTTATAAAAACCCATTTCAATCAACCTCTATAGCGTTCAGCTTTATCAGCCACATTCGCTTTGAATTCACCTCAAATGAAGGTTCCTGATTGGATTTATAAAATTTTCTTTAAAGAACTGCCTGCTTGAACAATCTTAGAATTTTTAACTTTAATCTTTGTATAATCTTTTAAGGAATTACAATCAGCACCACCATTGATTAGTATGAATACCATAACTAAGGTTGGGTTTCAAGTATTTTTCCCTTCCCAAAACAACATGATAATATTTAAACATGCCCCTAAAATCCGCACTAATATCCATAAGAATATGTGTTACTGGTTCTTCACTTATTGAAAAAACCTTCTCCAATGGAACTAATAAGCACAATGGACCCAATTTATCAGTTAAGTACTGGGAAAATAAATAATGAAGCATCTTATCGTAACCACCGTTTTCTGTTTCTTTTTCAGAATACAAACTTTGAAATCTTCGGGTCATTTCTAACGGCAACAGCGGGTAAAACTTCTCTCGGTTCTCCAAACTAAAAGAATCAAAAATCAGATTCAGAGATTTAGAATAAGAATTAGTGTATTTGTTAAAATGCTCTAAGATCCTATCCCCCATAAGAACATAAGATTTTTTCCCTAAACCCTGCTTTTTAACAACTTCTTCCACATCATCAAGGGCTTTAAAATAAAACCTTTGAGAAACAGAGATTATTTCTTCTAGAGAAGGCTGTTTAAGATTTTTTTTAGTATAATCTTCTTGAATTTCTTTTGCTTTTTGTAAAGACACGGGTCGCTCTGTTTCAAAATAAATTTTATAACCCTCATAATTAAGGTCCTTATGAAAAAAGTCCAGGATTTTTTTGGTGTTTATGGCCATAATTTTCACTAACAATTCTGAAATGGACCGGGCGGGAATTGAACCCGCGGCTTCTGCTGTGCGAGAGCAGCACTCTACCGCTGAGCTACCGGCCCATCATTTCTTTAATTGGAATCACTTTTTAAATATAAATATTTTTAAAAATTTAAATTCAATCCCAAGAACAATAAATAACTTCTACATCTGATTTATTTGCACATAATTTATTTTTAACAGGATTGTGTTTTCAGAAGATTTAACGGATTTATGACAAAAAAGAACAAAGAAGAGAGTAATGAAACAGACAAAAAATGCATTTTTTCATTCAAATAAAGCACATTTATATTAAATATATTCAAAAAAATTAAAATTTTAAAGCATTAACAAAATCAGAAAAAAAATCAATAAGAATTACTCGAAAAAAAAATCCTCAATTGACGAGATTGCAAAATCTAATTCATCTTTCATTGTGTTTGTCAACTCGGGACAAAATTCTTCCAAGTTTTCAGGAGTCGGTTCCATGCCTTGAAAAATAGGCTCCCACCAACCACTGACAATGTCGTCATAACGTCGTGTAGAAGAGTAACCTGGATACTTTCCGTAAGGAACAAAATCTTCAGAATGCAAACCTAAAATCACATCAAACAGAAAAGTTATCGGTTCATACTCAGTTTTTAAGGCATATGTAAGAATGTTTCCGGTCTCATTCGACACAAGAAACCAATTAAAATCGTTGTCAGAATCTCGCGTTATCACAAACTTATATTCCCCCTTGGCAGTTTTAGAAAAACTGTTTATGTCCGTAAACTGCTTCATGGAATAAAATCCGTTTATTCCACTTGTAGCATCATCTGAAATTGCCAGTCTATATTCATAATTTGGATAAGCGTTTCCAAATTCCGAAGATAAAGATGAATTAAAGATGTCTTCAGGTGGCTCTGCAACAATATAAAGCGATTGCTCTGTAGAGTCTAATCCGGAATATGGAAAATCCAACCATTGAAGGAATTCTCCCTCAGATTTGTCTGAAAAAGGTCCCATTGGATTATAAACTAAAATTTCATAATTCAGGACATCTGCATTTTGCACAGTTTCGTAATTTTCTTTAGCATTTGCAAAGAAAACCCATTTCCAAGGTTTCTCCTCATCTGGGCTCAACCAATAAAATTCAACCTCCAAATCTGTAGGTTTTTCAGACGATGAAGTTAAAGTTTTATTGCCAACTTCAACATAAAACAAATTATTGTCTTTATTAATGAAAAAACCCGCATTATAAACAAAAGTGTCCACAAATTCATAATCCAAAAAATTAGAAGTTAGCTCATCCACAATTGATTCTGCTTTCTGAACTATTTCAGGTTCTTTCCTACCAAACAAAGCTATTGGCAAAGTCAAATCTGTAGAATATACTGTTGGATGTGAAAAGTCTTCATTCAATGATGCTATAACATCAACTCGCACTGGTTCAAGATTAGAATATTTCAAATGCGTATCAAAGATATACGAAAAGTCTGTTGTAAATGGGGTTGCACTTTTGGTAATGTCAATAGAACCATTGAAAACAGTGTCTCCATTAAACTTTATGTCTAAATAGATGTTTTCCCCACTGGTAGCTTCCAAAGTGGAAAACATTTGAATGTCGCCAACAGGAACTCTGTAAGTATCGAAAGCGACCATATTAATTCTCGGCTTAGCAGGTTCAGGTTCAGGTTCAGATGGGACAGCTGGAGCACAGGAATACATAGCAAGAGTTGCCGCTCCGCCAATTAAAAAATAATTCCTTAATTTTTTAAACTTAGATTTCACGACATTTTCATCATAAGATTTTTCAACCACTTTTTCCAAGGTCATGATACCACCAAAAAGTGATTTATAGTTCTTATTTATATATTTTTCGATAATTTCAAATAATTTTTTAGGTACTCCAATCACAATGTTGTAATCCAAATCGCAACTTTTTTAAATAATCCTCTTTTTCTAGCAACTGAAAGCAGGTGAATTAAATGGTAAAAAGAGTAGGTACTTCAAGGACAAAAACAAGGCACAAGTTCGCTAGGGCTTTAAGAGAACGGGGCAAAGTATTCATAACTCGTTTCATTCAGAAGTTTGAAGTTGGTGACAAGGTAGTTCTGAAAGCAGATTCGTCTTATCAGAAAGGATTATATCATGCAAGGTTTCACGGCAGAATCGGGACAATAAAAGGCAAAAGAGGAAAGAGCTATCTTGTTGAAGTAACTGATGGTCCCAATAAAAAGAAAACGCTGATTGTAGCTCCAGTTCATCTAAAAAGATTAAAGGTGAATTAATAATGACAGAAATCATCAAAAAAGAACCCATAGCTGGTGCTGAGTTAAGAAAAGAAATTGATAAACTAAAAAAGCGGGATAAAGAACTTAATTTCAGAGCTGGAAAAGTTGAGGAATACTTAAATGAAACTCTCCAAATTAAACCAAATGATGCTTTAAAACTTAAAGAAGAATTGACTGCACTTAATATCCCCCGCTTGAGAGAAATGCACGTCATCAAACTGGTTGACACATTGCCTGCCAAACCTGAAGAAGTGGAGTCCGTTTTAGAACCTTATCCTATAACTATTAGCAAAGACAACCTCAAAAAAATCAGCGAAGTTGTCTCTAAGTACCTTCCTGCGAAAAAGGAGAAAAAACATAAAAAAGCTCAGAAGTAACAAGACAATTCTACAAACAAAAGAGCAACGGCAATAATTAAACTTTTATTATGAATCAATTAATTCAATTAAGCTATATCTTACAAAAAAACATAATTCAATTTCTAAAAATCCAAAAAAACAAGAAATTACTTGAACAAGACCATTTTCATCTTAACAGGTTTCCCATACAATGCCGATCTAACCTGTTCAGTTAATACTGTTGATGTCCAATCTGGCGCAGTAATCCGTGACGAAAGTTTGTAATCCCCTAAGAGAATTGGACCTGAACAGCAAAGATATTTCAAACCGCCACTTTCATAAAGTGTGTTCGCAGTTTTACCGTCACAGAATTCAATTAATTCACTAGACATTTCACAACCATTATAACCTGCGCAAGCAGGATTGCAAATACCGCTGTTACCCCAGGTGCAATCAGAATTACAGTTCTCGGCTTCGGGAGAGGTTAATAAAGTAATGTCTACATTCAATTCGTTCGTGGAATCATCAAAACGGCGAACTTCAAATAAAGGAATGGTTTTATCATTCAACCCCGTTTCTTGTGGAGGAACAACATGAATTTCATAAGTGAAACCTTTGTTTAAATAAACCGGATAAGTTGTGTTTAGATTACCATTAGCATCAGTCGTGAAACTCCAATAATTACGAGAAAGAGCCGTATCTCTGCCATCGTCAGAATCATATTCCGTATTGAAAATGAAAGTAACACTCGCATTGCTTACCGGAGCTCCAGAACGATTGTGCACGGATACGTTAACTTTTACCTTGGAACCATACTCAGGACGAAGTTCCTTATAACTATCAGGATACTGTCTGTTGCCTTGAGTCTTCCAAGCGTCAGGATCAATGTCAGGAGGATAACCATAATCTATCCAACCATTGCAATCATTATCAGCACCATCTAACATGTAAGAGATATCACTCTTTGCGGCATCTAATTCACTACCGCCACACTTGTAATCTCCAACTGTGCGTTTATAAGATGTGTCAATTGCATCTTTAATATCATCAAATCCTGAGGGTCTAACTTCTTCAAATTCCAAAACAGATCCATAATCCTCAGAATCATCCTTACAACCGTTCTTATCATTATCAATACCATCATTGCAGTTATTGAAATTAGTATGTTCGCTAAGGTCCACATTCCAGGTTCTATTGAAGTAATAAAACAAATTGCAATGAGACAAATCGTCAGGATTGAAATCAGACCAATTGCAATCTAACTCGGGATACCAACCCTCAGGATTAGATTCAGAGATCAAGCGCTGTCGCAGATCAGTTGATAACCAGTCTATTGATTGATTAAAAGGCGTTGCGTTAGCAAGACGACAATCAGGATCTTCACCATCAGATAACCCATCGCAATCCGTATCCAAGTAATCAAAACAACCGCATAAGGTACCGCAACCGGAATCAGGATCAGATATGTTATAAAAGTCAAGTTCGTTGTAATTCTCAAGTTCTGATTTGGAAATCCATTTAAAACCATATTCTTCATTGCCTACTAAGAAATAGTTGGTTCCATTAATGGTCTTGTTAGTACAAACATCAGCTCTAGTAGGAATTATCTCTTCAAAAACATTATTTTTACAAACATACAAACGAGTACCATCAATAATCTCTCCACCTTCCGCGATACAATTACCGTTAGGAGTTACGCAATCCGTAGGGGAATCACAACACGCTTCCTTAAAACCAGCAGTTGGGAAAGTATAACTCTTATAATATTCATTCGCATCATTACCGCAACAACCATCGGTAATATCGCCAGTCAAACCATACCTGCCTGGAGCAATACATTGTGAACAGATGAATTCATGCAAATCTAAACCATAATCAGTAAAACCACAAGATTCAATTATGCTTTCATAACCATCTTTGTCAACAGGATAATATTCTCTAAACATACAGGCGTTATCTTCAGATTTTGGATCTGTATTGCAAGTGCCAATACAGGTGTCTGTATAAACATGGCTTGTAAAATTGCAGAATCCCAAGGAACCTAAAGTGTCGCAACTCGCAACCTTGACCTCAGTGCAGTTTTCAATATGCGTATAATCATCACCGTAAATGTCCTTTGCGTGCTCTGTGTATACACGGCAGTCATAGTCTCTATAAACGCAACTCTCATTCAAAGCATAAGATTCGTGCAAAACCCAACCTTCACAGGTATCGTCGTAAGTTACAAAAGCGCAATCATCATCTATGCAAGCACCTGTGTAATCTAAACAAGAACTCGGAGTGATCATATCGTTTTTCCCTTTATCTAAATCAACGGAATTTTTCAACCTACAATCTTCCACATTAAGATACTCGCAAATGCATTTAGTATCTTGAACATAACAATCCTTTTCCCCAAGTCGATTATTATCTATACAATGTAAAGAACAATCATCTTGAGAATCGCAATTCAAACTTAAATCAGAACAGATGTTTTTTCCTTCCGATACACTTGAACGAGAAGATACCAAAGCGAAATAATCTATTGAAGTAATTGCAGGATCTTCACCGCATCCAGGCGTGTTCCCACCACCATCCGACCGAATATCCTTATAATTATAATCTCTGCTATCAACTACCCTATGAGGCACGCATTGTACATCGGTAGAAGAACCCGGCTCGGACAATTTCGTACAACTTCCAGCAACACACGCTTCACCTGAATCACAATCTTTAACAGTTCCATCTAAAGTGCAAAGAGTATCTGAATCTATGCAACTCCCAGCATCA